>JBOHBL010000921.1:0-1954 GCA_050698295.1 Rubrobacteraceae bacterium
GTCTCCAGCGGATTCAGGTCTTCTCTCTGGAGGTTTTCCACGAGGGCAAGCTCAATCGACTCGTTCTCCGCAGCCTGCCGGATCAGAACAGGGACCCTCTCCAGTCCCGCTTCTTTGGCCGCCCGGAGTCTGCGTTCTCCGGCGATCAGCTCGAACCCGCTCTCCGTGGTCCTGACAACGAGAGGCTGCAGTATCCCGACCTCCCGGATCGAAGCCGCAAGCTCTTTTATTCCGGCTTCGGGGAAGCTGCGCCTCGGCTGAAAGGAGTTGGGGCGGATCGCAGACGTGGGAAGCTCTTCGAATTTGAGCCCTCCAACACTCTCTCCGGTAGCTATGAGCGCCGATAACCCTCGTCCCAGCCCTCTCCTACCCACGCGCCATCACCTCGTTCGCCACGGATTCGTAGGCCTCGGCTCCGGTGCTTTTCGGCGCGTATAGCGCCACCGGGAGACCGAAGCTCGGCGCTTCGCTTAACCGCACGTTTCGAGGAATTATAGTTTTGAAAACGTTTTCGCCGAAGAAGGATCTCACCTCCTCGGCGACTTGATGAGCGAGGTTGGTCCTCGAGTCGAACATGGTGAGCAATACTCCGCCAACCTGAAGGCCCGGATTGAGTTCTTCTCGTACCATCCGGATACTCCTCATCAACTGCGTGAGCCCTTCAAGAGCATAGTATTCGCACTGTATAGGGATCAACACCTCACTCGCAGCCGCGAGCGCGTTCAGGGTCAGCAGATCCAACGAAGGAGGACAGTCCAGCAAAACTCTGTCATATCCGTCGGGCGGAAGCTTCTCGATCGCCTTTCGCAACTTGAATTCCCTCGCCAGACTCGATACCAGCTCAACTTCCGCCCCGACGAGGTTGATGGTCGCCGGCGCCACGTCGAGTCCGTCTATGCCAGTGCTTCTGGCAATTTCTTGAAGCGGCTTGCCTTCCAGGAGAACGTCGTACATGCATCCGTCCGATTCGACCGCAACTCCCAAACCGCTGGTGGCATTGGCCTGGGGGTCCATGTCGACTACCAAAATTTTCTCGCCCTTGCTCGCGAGATACGCCGCCAGGTTGATGGCGGTGGTACTCTTCCCCACGCCACCCTTCTGGTTCACTATGGCCGTGACCGTTCTCATCCCCGGCATCTTAGCACGGTGGTTCTATCGGTTCCCACTTGTGCCCAAAGGCCGTTTTGAAGGTATTCCCGTCCGCCTCGGGTACCCGCCGGGCGTCGGAGAGAGCTTCTCAAACACTACGAGCCGCCTGTCTTTCTGCTCGCACCCCGATATCCTTGGAACGCCGGTGACCTCGGCAACGTCAGCTCCAAGCAGCTTCGCGGCAATTCTACCTCGCTCGAACTCCCCATCTTCCAGACGCCCCTTCATGGCAACAACATAACCCCCGACTTTGACTAAGGGCAAACAATACTCCACCAGAACATCAAGAGAAGCGAGCGCCCGAGCTGTCGCAATGTCGTATCTGCCCCGAAATTTCTCCGACCGGCCTACCTCCTCCACTCTGCCGTTCGAGATTCTTATGTTCGACGCGTCAAGCTCCTCAGCCGCAACCGCTAAGAACCTGGTTTTCTTTTTTGTCGCTTCGATGAGACGCACTTCCGCCTCCGCGAGCAACACTCCAAGAGGTATTCCGGGTAAGCCTCCTCCCGAACCGACATCAACCACTCCTCTGGCATCTCGGAGAGGGTCGAACAGCAAGCACCCAAGAGAGTCAATGATGTGGTTCTCGACTATTTCAGCTAATCCGTGAGTGCCGATTACGTTGGCTTCTTTGTAAGTATCGAGCAATTCTGCGTACTTCACCAGGAGCGAAGCATCCTCCAGAGAAACTTCAACTCCCCAATCCGAAGCCTGCGTCCTTATCTTCTCGACCTCTTCAAAATCCGGTTTCACGTGAAACACCTCCGTCTGGATAATCCCACACAACTCATGCTCCGTGGACAAA
>JBOHBL010000922.1:0-3103 GCA_050698295.1 Rubrobacteraceae bacterium
TCGGGGTGATGATCGGGACGGGCATCTTCGTCCTGACCGGCGTGGCCGCGGCGACGAACGCCGGACCTGGAATTTCCCTCTCCTTCGTCGTTTCCGGCGTCGCCTGCGCTTTGGCGGCCCTCTGCTACGCCGAGTACGCCTCGACCGTTCCGGTCGCCGGCAGCGCCTACACCTATTCGTACGCCACCATCGGGGAGTTCGTTGCCTGGATCATCGG
Source organism: Rubrobacteraceae bacterium (assembly GCA_050698295.1). Classification (GTDB taxonomy): domain Bacteria; phylum Actinomycetota; class Rubrobacteria; order Rubrobacterales; family Rubrobacteraceae; genus JACCWD01. The sequence continues at coordinate 218 of JBOHBL010000922.1, forward strand.
CTGGGATTTGATCCTCGAGTTCACCGTGGGCGCGTCGGCGGTCTCCATCGGCTGGTCGCAATACTTCACCAGCCTCCTCCAGAGCTTCTTCGGAGTCTCCCTGCCGGCCGCGATACTCGGCGGCGAAGGCGCGTTCATGAACCTTCCGGCGGCTTTCATAGCGTTGGCCTTGACGGCGATCCTCATCGTCGGGATCACGCTCAGTTCCCGGTTCAATCAGATCATCACCTCGATCAAACTGCTCGTGATCCTGTTCTTCATAGGCTTCGGGGTGTTCTTTATCAGCACGGCGAACTGGTCGCCGTTCATCCCGCCGCGCGAAGGGGGAGGCGCGGTCGAGGGCGAAGGCGGCCTGACGATACTGGACAACACGGTCTGGGCGCTGATATTCGGCAACCCCGGCGCGTTCGGCTTTTCCGGGATAGTCGCCGGGGCGGCCATCGTGTTCTTCGCCTTCATCGGCTTCGACATCGTGGCGACAACCGCCGAGGAGACGCGCAACCCGCAGCGCAACATGCCCATCGGCATCCTGGGCTCGCTGGCGATAGTCACGGTACTCTACGTCGTGGTTTCGCTCGTGATGACCGGCATCGTGCCGTACACCGAATTGAACACCGCCGCTCCGATGGCGACGGCCTTCGAGGCCATAGGACAGGCGTGGGCCACAGGTCTCGTCTCTTTGGGAGCGATTCTAGGACTCACGAGCGTCATCATGATCCTCATGCTCGGACAGAGCCGGGTCGCGTTCGCCATGAGCCGCGACCGTCTCCTGCCGCCCTGGCTCGGGAGGGTGCATCCCAGCTTCCGCACTCCGTACAGGATCACCTTGATCACCGGCCTCGCCGTGACCCTCATGGCGGCCTTCACGCCCATCGCCGCCGTCGCGGAACTGGTGAACATCGGGACGCTTTTCGCTTTCGTCCTGGTCTCGATAGGGGTCATCGTCCTCCGTCGGTCGCAGCCGGACCTGCCACGGGCATTCCGGACGCCGCTGGTGCCTGTAATTCCCATCCTGGCGGCGCTCATCTGCCTCTACCTGATGCTCAACCTGGCGGCGTGGACCTGGGTCCGGTTCTTCGTCTGGATGGCGCTCGGTACGATAATCTATTTCATCTACAGCAAAAACGCTAGCCGACTCGCTCGCGACGAGTAGGTCGCTTCGCTCCCGGAGGAATGGAGGAGGTGGAGGAGTCGGAAAAGACGACCGAAGCCTCCACTCGAATTCATCGAGAGTTCGTCGGGCGGGGAGGCGAGAGTATCCGGGAGAAGATAGTCGAGAGATTCTCGACTCCTCTATTCCTCTATCTCCTCCACTCCTCCCTGATAAAATAGCCGGGTCTTGATGAACCCGAAACTCAAAGCTCCTTCCAAACCCGTGCTTCTGCTCGTCCTCGACGGCATCCGTCCGGACGTGATGCGCTCGGCGATCCGCGACGGCGACGCGCCGGCCCTCGGAACTCTGGCGGAGAGGGGAGAGGCGCGTTGGGACGCCGTTTCGGTGTTTCCGAGCATCACCCCGGCTGCGACCGCCGCGATCGCGACTGGCGAGCCGCCCGCGGGCAGCGGGATCCCCGGCCATGCGTGGTACGACGCCGACGAGGACGAGGTCGTCGTCTACGGAGCCAAGACGGAGACCGTGATCTCCTCCGGCCCGATCCGGGTCTTCCACAACAACGTCTGGCGGATGAACCGCGACGATTTGCTCGCGACCACGCTCTTCGAGGAGCTTCACGAGATCGGCTTCGACGGGGCCTGCGTCCACTTCCCGATCCGGCGCGGTCCACACGAACACCCGGTTCGCATGAAGACCGTGGAAGGGTACTTGAAGGGTGGAAGATATCTCTCTCCATCCGTCTCGGGACCGAAGGAGTACTTCCTCGGCGACCTTTTCTACAGCAGCGAGACCGGGTTCAGCGGACGCAAAGGGAACGGCGGGTTGCACCGTTCGATCGGGATCAACGACGAGTACGCCGCCGAAGTGGGGGCGAAGCTCGTGGCCGAGAAGACCGCGCCGTTCACGCTGGTGTATTTCTTCCACGGGGACAAGGTCGCTCACCGCGAGGGCATCGCCGCCCAGCGCAGGCACGTCGTCTTGCTCGACGAGTACGTCTCGCGCATCTTCGACGCGGCGGGCGGCATGGACGAATTCCTCGAAGAGAACGCCGTGATAGCCGTCTCCGACCACGGACACGCGCCGCTTTTGCCGAAGCGCCGTTTCATCAACCTGGCGAGGATGGAAGGCCAGAGGGTCTCCCTCGGGGCAAACGCGAGCTTCGCCTCCGGCGCGGACGTGGTCGCCGTCCCGAACGGTCGCGCCGCGCTCCTTTATCTGCGCGACGTGACGAGATCGCCGCGGGTGGCGGAAGTCCTCTCCGGGCGGCGGGGCGTGGACCTCGCGGCGTGGCGTGATGAGAACGGTTGGATCTCTGTCCGGAGGGTCGGGCGCGAACTGCGCTTCAAACCCGGAGACGGAATGAGCGACCGCTACGGAGATTCGTGGGAGCTGTCCGGGGACCCCCGCGCTCTGGGACTCGAAACATCCAACGGTACTCTGCGCTACGGAGATTATCCCGACGCCTTGAGCAGACTGTGGGGGTGTCTGCGGACGGGACGCGCGGGGGACCTCGCGCTTTCGGCCTCGCCCGGATACACGTTCGGCGAGGTCTCGGGGGGGTATCACGAAGCCAGCGATCACGGCTCGCTCCATCGGGAGGACTCCGAGGTCTTCTCCATCGCCTGCGGTGTTGCGGCGCCCGAGAAGATCACCGACGTCGCTCCGATCCTCCTCTCCCACTTCGAGGGCACAGCGCGAAAGGCATCGAGAGCGAACATCACGGAGAGAAATGCCTCCTGACGAGCGTCGGGATGAGGAGCGGGCAGGAATAA
>JBOHBL010000923.1:0-7464 GCA_050698295.1 Rubrobacteraceae bacterium
CCCAAAGCCCGTCGTTGACGCCGCGCTCGGCTAGAGCGTTACGTTCTTCGGCCGCCCGCGTCTGGGCCAGCGTGTCGTTCAGGCGGCTGGAGAACTGCCAGAGCAAAAGCAACACCACGGCGACAGCCGCAGCGATCGCAACGATTATAAACGTATCCATGAACCACTCCGGCAGGATCGAATCCCGCGGAACGAACCTGCTCGATACGGCTATCGCCACCGCCGCCGTCCAGGCGAGGAAAATGAGTCGCGACAGAGCGCGTCCCCTCACGTAGGGCAGCGCGACGGCGACCGCCAAAAGCGGCGTTATAACCAGAATCGAGATCCACTCCCGCTGCACGATGCTCATCGCGAGAGCCGCGGTCAGGAGGCCGATGCAGATGATCGAGACGGCGAAGTCGCGCCTGCCTTTTCGCACGAGGCTTCGCGCGATCAGGAGTAGACATCCGTAGCAAAACAGGATCACGCTCGCGGCCCCCGACCCCTCATCCGCGAAGACGAGGAAGGCGAGGGCGGTCAGGGCCGCGAACGCGAACGCGAGCGGTATGACCCACCTGAGAAACTGGAGCAGACGCGCCCGCTCGCTTTCCCGTCCTTCGACCAGACGGAACTCGCTGCCAGACGGTGTTGTTTTCCCCACGCTCAAGCCACTGTCAAAAGCCGATTTTTACGTGGCGGAATCCTAGCATAGCCCGATGATCGACGTTCTACCGAATGTCCCGTCGGGAGCCTCCCCCGATCTTCCCAACGACTCTCCCCGCCGACCCGACGCCCTTTTTCAGGGAAGCCCCGGCGCCCTCCCCACACAGCCACCCCGAGAGGAACCCGGCGCAAAGCGCATCCCCCGCCCCCGTGGTGTCCACGACTCGAACCTCCGCCGCGGGCAGGAACAAAGTTTCACCGGACCTCCCGGAATACGCGGCTCCCCTCGCTCCGAGCTTCAACACGACGCGGGGGTAATGCCGAAGCAACTCCTCGAGGATGAGTTCGGGGTCTTCGACGCCGGAGAGGATGGCTCCTTCTTCGAGGTTCGGGAAACAGAGGTCCGCGCCCGAGGTCCACTCCAGAAACAGCCCGGGACCTGTTTCTTCGAGGAGCGGGATGGACGAGGGGTCCACCGAGACGCTCATGCCGGCCTCGCGGGCGAGACGCAGGGCCTCTTTCGCGGTCTCGCGGCGGGTCCCGCCGGAGAAGGAGTATCCAGTCAGGTGGAGGTGGGAGTCCGGTGAAAAAAGGTCTTTGTACAGGTCCTCCGGGCACAGGGCTTCGCTCGCGCCTCTGTCCGTGATCATGGTCCGCTCCCCGGCCCCGTCCACCAGCACGAAGACCTTGCCCGTGGCGAGGCTCCGGTCGCGAGCGAGATGCGCCTCCACCCCAATTTTCTCCATCTCATCGAACAAAAATTCTCCAAAAACGTCGTCCCCGACCCTCCCGACGAATCGGGTCTCGACCCCGAGGCGGGCGAGCCAGGAGGCGACGTTCGCCGCCGAGCCGCCCGGAGAGACGTGGATCGTCGCGAAGGTGTCCACGCCGGAGGAGACCTCTCCCCCGACCGGCGCCACCATGTCGTAGAGCAAATCCCCCACGACCACGGCGCGAGGCGCGGTCATTCTTTCTCCGACAGGACGGCGGCGATACGCGCGGCCAGCCGGACGTTGCGGCGTATGATCTCTTTGTTCACCGCGAGGCTCTCGCCGCCCGTTCGCTCGTGGAAGCGCGCGAGCAAAAACGGCGTCACTTCCTTGCCGCGCGCTCCCAGCCGCTCGATGTCTTTGAGACCGGACTGGAGGACTTCCTCGTGGAGTGTGGGATGGAGTTGCAACTCCGGCGGAACAGGATTGGATATGACGAGCCCCGCGTCCTCGAAACCGAGTTCGGGCATCGCCCGGATCACAGCCGCCGCCTCTCTTTCATCCTCGACGGACCAGTCGAGAGCGCATCCCGAATCGGTCAAATAGAATCCGGCGAAGCTCTCGCTCCCGAAACCGACCACCGGGACGCCGAGCGTCTCCAAATATTGGAGGGTCGCGGGCACGTCGAGGATGGACTTCACTCCGGAGCAGACGACGGCGACGGGCGCCCCTGAGAGGGCCATCAAATCCGCCGAAACGTCCCGGCTCTCTCCCCGATGCACCCCGCCCAGTCCCCCGGTCGCGAACAGCTTTATCCCGGCCATACCCGCCAGGTGCGCCGTCGCCGCCACCGTCGTGGCCCCGTGGGAGCGCTTCGCCGCCGCGATGGGCAGATCCCGCGCCGAGAGCTTCGGGATGTCGTCCTCGCTCGCCAGAAGCTCCAGTTCCTCGTCTTCCAGGCCGACCATCGCCGCGCCCCCGATCACACCGACGGTCGCGGGGATGGCTCCTTCTTCGCGGGCTATCCCCTCGACCTCCCTCGCAAGGAGCAAATTATCCGGGCGCGGAAGACCGTGCGATATGAGCGTCGATTCGAGCGCGACGACGGGAAGGTTCGTTCGCAGCGCCTCCGAGACTTCGGCGCTCGTTTCGAGGGCTTCGCTCACGCGGCGGGTTCGATGCAGCGGGGGTCGTCGTTGGAGGGCTTGTTGACGAAGCGGCTCACCGGATACGATTCCAGATCGTCGCCGGAGTACGGCTCGAGCATCGAGATAAGCTCGTGTTTCTCAGCCTCATCACCGAGCCATGCTTCATGGAGGTCATCACCCAGGATCACGGGCATCCGGTGGTGGATGTCCTTCATCATCTCGTTCGCCTGGGTGGTGAGGATGGCGCAGGTGCGTACTTCGCCCTCTCCCCCCTCCCAGCTCTCCCACAGCCCGGCGAAGACGAACGGTTCCTCGCTTTTCATCCTGATGTAATAAGGCTGTTTGCCGTCGCTCTCGCGCTTCCACTCGTAAAAGCCGTCGGCGGGGATGAGGCAGCGGCGGCGTTTGAAGGCGCTCCGGAAAGAAGGCTTCTCGTGGGCCGTCTCCGATCTAGCGTTGATCATGCGATTCCCGATGGCGGGATCCCCCGCCCAGGACGGCACGAGCCCCCACCGGAGCATCTCCAGCCTCCGCCCTCCTCCCTCCGCCAGTATCGCCGGAACGCTCCGCGTCGGGGCGATGTTGTAGCTCGGAGAAAACTCGGAGCTTATTTCGTCCAGCCCGAACCTCTCCGCGAGCTTCCCGACCGGCGACGCGAGCGTGTACCTTCCGCACATGTTCTCCACCTCTCTTCCGTGAGCGATCTCCCTGATTCTACCGGAACATACCCCGCCTCCACCGGGCAAACCGCGCCCCGTTCTGGTACGTTTGTAGTGATCTCATAGCGGAGAAAGACGAGAAAAGTTGAGAAAGACCCTCACGCGAAGAGACTTCCTGAAAGCCGCCGGGCTCGCCTCGGTCGCGGTCCCTGGAGGCAAATATCTCACGGTGGACAAACCGTCCGTCGCCCCGCTCCCGGTCGGGCTCCCGGGCGACGGCTCTTCTCCGAACATCGTCCTCATAATCCTCGACAGCCTGAGAAAAGACCACGTGGGAGTTTACGGGAACGAGTGGATACAAACTCCAAACCTCGACGCTTTCGCGAACGAAAGCCTCCGTTTCACCCGCGCCGTCCCGGAGGCGATGCCGACCATCCCCGCCAGACGCGCCATATACACGGGACTCCGCACCTTCCCGTTTCGCGATTGGATCCCCCAGCAAGGCAACGGCTATACGCCCTACGGCTGGCAGAGGATACCGGAGGATCAGGTGACCCTCACCGAGACCCTCCGCGAGGCCGGCTGGCGCACGATGCTCGCCACGGACGTCTATTATCAGTTCTCGCCCTCGATGAACTTCCAGCGCGGCTTCGACGTTTACGACTGGGTTCGGGGCCAGCAAAGAGACGCCTACCGCCCGACCTGGACGTGCCCCGAGGAGAAGCTCTCCTCCAGCCTCCTCCACGGCAACTATTTCGACGTCGAGGACGAGCTCCGCCAGTACTTCGCGAACACGAAGGACCGGACGAAAGAGGAAGACTACTTCGCCCCGCGGGTCTTCACCGCGGCGATGAACCTCCTCCGGATGGCGGCCGGGGAGAAGTTCTTCCTCGTCGTGGATTCCTTCGACCCGCACGAGCCCTGGGACCCGCCGCAAAAATACATAGACCTCTACCACGACGGCCGCGATGTAGGCGGGGAGCCTCTGACCCCCGCCTACGGAAACAGCGACTACTTGAGCGAAGAGCAGCTCGAAAGGATGCGCGCCCTCTACGCCGCCGAGGTGACGATGGCGGACGAGTGGCTCGGGCGTTTTCTGGACTACGCCGGGGATCTCGGGCTCATGGAGAACACCATGTTCATCGTGCTTTCGGACCACGGACACGCCCTCGGGGAGCATGGCGCCGTCGGCAAGCCTGAGTGGGCGCTGTGGCCGGAGATCGTCGACATACCCTTCCTCATCCACCACCCGGACGGGAGAGGATCCGGCAAGACGAGCGACTACTCCGCCTCCACCCACGACGTAGCTCCCACGGTCCTCGGCTTCCTCGACGTGGACCCCTCCCTCCCGATGGATGGACAGGACCTCAACGCCGTCCTCGACCAGCAGGAGCCCGAACCTCGCCCTTACCGGACCTCCGCCTACAACCGCCACGTCTGGGCCAGGGACGACGACCACGCTCTCATCTCGCTCAACACCGGCGAGGAACCCCGCCTCTACGACATCCGCTCAGACCCCGAGCAAAAACGGGACATCGCCCCGGAGCGCCCCGACATCGCGAGCCTGATGTTCCAAAACTACGTCGTCGCCGACGCGGACGGTCCCTTGCCGAATTACGACGTCACGGTGTCGTAGTCGCTCTTTAGAGAGGAGTGGAGGAGATGGAGGAGTCGGGAAAGACAATACGACTCCTCCACCTCACTACTCCTCCACTCCTCTGCGGCGAAGCCGCTCGCGAGCCGCTTCGAGCAATTCGATCACCTCCTCGTCGGAGACCTGCTCGAAGTCGCGGTACCAGAAGCCGATGGCGCCGAGATCGGAGGGAGTGTCCAGGCAGACCATCTCGTCCACCTCCGGGCGGATCATCCCCTCAGTCTGGGCGGCGCACACGGGGACGGCGAGGACGAGGCGCTCGGGGGAGCGCTCGCGCAGGGCCTTGATCGCGGCGCGGGCCGTCACCCCGGTGGCGAGACCGTCATCGACCAGGATGGCGGTTCGTCCCTCGACTTCGGGCTCCGGACGGTCTCCCCGGAATTGACGGAGCCTGCGCTCGACCTCCGCCGTCTCGCGGCGGGTGATCTCAGCCAGGTAGTCGTCCGGGATGCCGAGGCGCTCCACCGCGATCTCGTTGAGAACCCTAACGCCGCCCGTCGCGACCGCGCCGATGCCGAACTCCGGCTGCCCCGGCGCCCCGAGCTTGCGAGCCACCAACACCTCAAGCGGCGCGTTCAGGGCGCGCGAGACCTCGGCCCCCACCGGCACTCCGCCTCTCGGCAACGCGAAGACGACGGCCGACTCGTTCCGGTATCCTTCGAGTCTTTCGGCCAGCCTGCGTCCGGCGTCCCTGCGATCCTCGAACGGTCTTCCTCCGCCCAGCATCTTCCACATCCTCGCGAACGTCTTTATCTCCCAAACGTCGTGTAGCTCGTATTTTCCATACCCGCCTCCCGGGAGGAGCTAATCTCGCAAGCTCTTCCAGCGCGGGGAGAGAGCCTGCCGGACGGCCTCGACAGGCTTCGAACCGGCATACTTCCAGCCGGGGTCTCCCCCGCCCTCGGCGCCTTCGATGGTGGCCGCGACGCTCCGGCTCAGGGCGGCGAGGTCGTAGCCGCCTTCCATTGCAAAGGCAAGCGGCGCGGCCCCGGCTTCGCGGACGAAGGCGGCGAGCGTCGCGGCGAACCGCCCAAAGGAATCGGCGTCGAGCCTCATGCCCCCGAGAGGGTCGGCGGCGTGGGCGTCGTAGCCCGCCGAAACGACGATGAGGTCCGGCCCGAACTCCCGCAACACCGGCAGAAAGACCCCGGAGAAGACTTCCGCGTAAAGGTTCTCCTCCGAGCGCGCGGGCAGCGGAGCGTTGATCGTCATTCCCTTTCCCTCTCCCTCCCCGACCTCGTCCACGTAGCCGGTCCCCGGATAGAAAGCCCCGCCTCGATGGACGGAAAGGTACAACACCTCGGAGTCCATATAAAAAATGTCCTGGGTGCCGTTGTCGTGGTGGACATCCCAGTCGAGGACGGCGACCCGACTCGCCCCCAGCGCCGCGGCGTGGCGAGCGGCGACGGCGGCGTGGTTTATCAGACAAAACCCCATCGCCCTGTTGCGAGTCGCGTGGTGTCCCGGAGGCCGGACGACGGCGAAGGACGGTTCTCCGTTCATGGCCCCCTCCACCGCCCCGATGGCGGCTCCACCGGCGAGAAGCGCGGTTTCCCAGGAGTGTTCGTTCACCGCCGTGTCCGAGTCGAAATATCCCCCGCCGGAGGCCGAAGCCTCTTTCAAAGAGTCGAGGTACGAGGCGTCGTGGGCGGCGAGGAGCGTCTCTTCGGAGACGGGTTCGATGGGGACGTGCTCGATCTTCACTCCCGCGCGCTCCGCCGCCTCGACGCCAGCGAGCATGGCCGGATACCTCTCCGGTGTTTCCACGTGAGAATTCCGGTTGACGTGCGATTCGCAGTAGGGGTGCGTGTATACGCGCAAATCTCGCTCCGGGTCTCCGCTTGCGGGGCTCTCAACTCGTCACCTTAGCACAACCCCGCGCGACGACCACAACTGTGGTTCCTTGGCCCCGCGAAAGGGTTGAGAACGACGTGGCTCAAGGAGAGTCCAGCCCGGTCGCGGGAGAAGCTGTCGTATCTTTGAGGAAGGCGCGGTGCGGATTCGGTTTGGTAGAATGCGCGAATGGAGACAACTCGTCTGCTCAAGGAGGATATGGATCTGGCGCGCGGGATGGATCCCTCCGAGTTCGCGGTCGCGTCCGCCAGCCTACGTGTGCGTGTGATAGTCGCGGAGCCAGGACCCTGGTGCCTGGAAGGCTTCATGACCAGCGAACCGGGCCACCTCGGTCTGCTCGTCCTGAACGGTCTGGTTATGCGTACCGTGGAGGTCGGCGGTCGCAACTGGGTTGACCTGCTCGACTGCGGGAACGTCCTGCGGCCATGGGATCCGCTCGACGACCACGCGGGGCCGCTAGAGATCGACACGTCGTGGACGGTGGTCGCCCCGACGCGCTTGGCGGTGCTCGACCATCGCTTCGCCGCTGTAGCCGCCCGCTGGCCGGTGCTGATGGAGAGGCTGCTCATCCGCTCGCTGTGCCACTCGCGTTGGCTGGCCACACTGCTGGCGATCAACAGCCGACCGCGCGTCGACGAGCGGCTGCTCCTGCTCTTTCGCCATCTCGCCGCTCGCTTCGGGCGCGTCACGCCGGACGGCATCGTGGTCGAGGTACCCCTCACTCACGAGTTGCTCTCGCAGATCGTGGCCGTCCAACGCCAGTCGGTGAGCCTGGCCCTCTCCGCGCTGGCCAAGCA
>JBOHBL010000924.1:0-2321 GCA_050698295.1 Rubrobacteraceae bacterium
GATCCGGTTGACGCGAAGACAGGTCGTCGCGCAACCGGATCACTCCTCGCCTGACTTTGTCGGGATCACGCGCCCTTACCGTGAAACGGATGGAAGAACGGCACGGCGGACCTTCCGAGGAGCGCGAGCATCCTGCGCCATCCGCTCCTGGGAAGCTCTTTGCCACCCTCCGGAGGCCACGTATCATCCAACACCCAGCCCCCGACGGTTCGCCTGTACCCGGCCTCGATGAGGGGATCCCACCGTCCCCCGACGTCCGCCCGAACCTCTTTGATGCCGATCTCCCGCGCAAGCTCCCACGCCCCACGATAAACCGCGACGGCGAACTCCCTTTCCCGCACCCGAGGATCAGCGACGAACCCCCACACAAACATCCTCCCCGGCACAGCCTCAACCCGGATGGCGGCCCGCACCCTTCCCCCTTCTTTCGCCACGATGAACCGCTCCTCGAAAGCCGCCCGCCGCGACGCCCCATCAAACTCAAGGAGGTCCGCAATGGCCTCCCCATCATCCTCAAGACCCCACTTCACCTCGATGTCTCTCATGGCCGTAACTCTCCTCTCGACCCTCGCCGTATCCGCCAACCGTCGCCTGCGGTATAATTGCCACAGCCGGCTAGGACAATTGTAACCGACATATTGTCATAGGACAATGGGATAATTATGGATTTAAAGATAAACCAGCAGAGTCACGTACCGGTACATGTGCAGCTCAGGGAGCAGATCAAGCACCTGATCCTGACGGGCAACTTCGAGGTGGGCGGCCGGTTGCCGAGCATCCGGGCGTTGGCGGGATTTTTGCGCGTCAACCGGAACACGGTGGCGCGGGTCGTGACGGACCTCGAAAACGAAGGCTACGTGGAGAGCCGGAGAGGGAGCGGCGTGTACGTCGTGGAGCCGCCGGTGAGTCGGGAGGATCGCAAGCGGCAGGAGGTGTTGGAGAAGGTCCTCGATCTCGCGGCGGCGCGGGATGTTTCGGTGGAGGAGTTGGCGTATGAGCTTTTGGCGCGGGCCGGGACGAAACCCCGGGAGAAGACGAAGGTCCTCTTCGTCGAGTGCACTCCGGCGGAGTTGCATCAGTTCTCCGACGAGATAGAGGCCCAGCTCCCTGTCGAGGTGGAAAGGGTGCTTCTCGAAGACCTCGAAGAAAGGGTTGCCGGAGAAGAGGAGTTGCCCTGGCGGCTGGCGGTCACCACCTTCTTCCACGTCCACGAGGTCGAGGAGTTGATGGAGCCGAGGGGGGTGGAGACGGTCGCGCTGCTCGCGGACGCGACGCTTGAGAGCCTGCGGCGTCTCACGGAGTTGCCTGTCGGGACGCCGATCGGGGTCATCGGGTGGGGCAGGACCTGCATGGAGAACCTCTCGCGCTCTCTGGAGGGAGCGGGGCTCGACCACCTGCAGTTCGCCGAGGCCGAGATCGAGGACGAAAAACCCAGAGTAAAAGAGTTGTTCGGGGAGGTGCGGGCCATGATCTGCTCCAGCGTAACCGCCCGCGAGATAGCGAAACTGGACCCGCCCGAAGACCTGGAAATCATCGAAGAAGACCGCACTCTCGACAAAGGCGGCGTCGAGATGCTCGGCCAGATACTGCGCCGGCTTCCCGGAGAATAAGCTACGGGACGGGCTTCCGCTTCCTGACCGCGTAGTTCAGAAACTGCGAGTTCGGGAGGAGGTGGACCTCGTCTTCGTTGGCGCGGATGGTCGTCATCGCGTGTCCGATGCGCTCGACGGTGCCGGAGATTCCGTTCACGGAGATCTCATCTCCTTCTTCGATGCCCTCCGATATATACCTTCCGGCGGCGACGTTTTGGGAGAGTTGTCGAAGACCGAGGCCGAGGGCGAGCGCGGCGGTGAGGACCACGCCGCCGAGGACGATGATCGCGATCGAGATGAGGATGGTCGCCTCGATGCCGAGGACGTTGGCGGCGAGAACGGCGGAGATGAAGACGACGCCGAAGCGGGTGAGAGTTGTCAGCGGCCCCGTGCGGTTCACTCCGAGCTCCGCGAGTCCGCGACGCGCAAGTTCGGCGACCACTCCAGCGGCCGAAGTCCCGAGGAGGATGATCAGAACCGCCACCAGAATCCTGGGAGCGTAGAGGACGATCTGGTTCAAAGTCTCGGTCAAAGACTCCAACCCGAGAGGTCCGAGCGCGGCGAGCACCGCGAACAGGACTATCGCCCAAAAGACTACGTTCCCGGCGAACCGGGAGGGGCTCCCCCCCACCCCGCTCTCGCGCATCAAGGTCGTGATCCCAACCCGGTCGCAGGCGTTGTCGAAACGCAGCCGCCGCAACACGAAGGTCGCCGCGGGGCGGACCAGGA
>JBOHBL010000925.1:0-10699 GCA_050698295.1 Rubrobacteraceae bacterium
GTGGAGTACCTCCTCGCCTCGCTCGACGCATTCCTTCCCGACGCGCGTTTGGGCCGCGAGACGGTGAAGTTCGTCTACAGCGGTTTCCGCCCCCTCCTGAACGGCGACGGCTCAAACCCCACCGCCGCGGCCAGGGACGACCACATCGAGGTATCCTCGTCCGGTCTCGTCAGTGTGGTCGGAGGAAAGCTGACGACGGCGCGAATCATGGCGATCCGGGTTCTCGACCGCGTTATTCAGGAAGTCGGTACGGGCGCTTTTTCGAGATGCCGGACGCGCGAACTCAGCATCGGCGGGACGAACGAGGCGGTGGCCGAAGGGCTGGCGATCTCCGTCAAGCGGTATCCGAGGCTCGCGTGGTATTTCCGGGTGCTTTACGGGAGGTACGGCCTCGACGCGGGTGGGATCTGCGAGAGGGCGGCGGAGATCCACGGCGGAGGAGGAGACCCGCTTCAGGCCGAGGTCGAGTACGTCTGTCGCAACGAGATGGTCTGCACGGTGGAGGACCTGATCGAACGCCGCGCCGGCTTCCTGCGCTGGAGCCCCGAAAAACGCCTCGAACGCCTGCGCTACGGAGCCCCCGTCATCCGCGCGGAACTCGACCTCGCCGAAAAAGAGTTCGAACGCCAATTTGCAGTCTACGAAGAGCGCCTGACCCGCTTCCACTCGCTGCCTGATGCTACAGGGAGTGGAGAGTAGGGAAAAGGCGGGGAGTCGAGAGCAATCCCTACTCCCTGTCTGATACTTATCAATGATCCTCGCGTCATCCCGACCGTTCCGCGCTCCGGAGCCCGAGGTACGCCCAGGCCAGAAAAACGGCGATGAGTGCGAAGCCCGTGACGAACGCCGTCGCGACCCCGGTTGGGTCGCCTGCTATAAAGCTCCGGCCTGTCGTGATGATCGCCGTGATCGGGTTCAGAGAGGCGACGGTTTGCAGCCAGCCTTCGAGGAGTTCGAGGGGCACGTAGACCGGCGCGAGAAAGAGCACCATAAAGATCGGAGTTTGTATCAGGGGTCCGGCCTGCTGCGTCCGCAACAGCATCGCGACGCCCGCTCCGAAGAGCGTGGCGGCGACGTTCACGATGAGGGCGAGCCCGATCAGGCCGAACATATCCACCCCGCTCCCCAAGATCTCCATCCCGGAAAATATCGCGACGACGAAGACTAGCGTTCCGGTGAACCCGGTCCTGACCATCGAGGCGAATACGTAGCCGAGGATGATGCCGCCCCGGTTCGGAGCCGCTATGAGGAAACGTCTCGCGAAGCCGTTCTCGAAGTCCCCGGCTATGGCGAAACCGGTGAAGGCCCCGCCCATCGCGACGGCCTGGAGCAAGGCCCACACGAACTGGAAGGCCGTGTACCCGGCGGCGAAATCGAAGCCGGGCACCTCGCCCACGCGAGACAAACCGCCCGCGAAGGCGGCGAAAAAGAAGATCGGGAACGCCGCCGGAGCCAGAAACGCCGGGTTGCCGAAAAAGCGCCGGAGTTGCCTGCCCGCCACCGCGAACGCCACCGAAAACAAAGCCCTCATATCGGATCCGGGTGGATGGTTCCATGCTCGGCGAATTCGGGAGTCGGGAGGTCGCGTCGCTTCGCTCGCTTCGGCAGTAGGGAGTCGGGAAAGAGACGAATGCGGCTCTGGGAAGGAATTAAGTATTTCCAAGTTGAACTTGAGAGAAGATAGCTTTCCTCTCTGGGGGCGCGGGCATCCTGCCCGCATGAACGGAAGTGCGTGTCGCGGGCTGGAAGCCCGCGCCCCCAGGATGCCCACGCCCCGCCAAACTCAGTTTGGAGATACTTAACCGGATTCGGTATCACGCCTTTGAACCCGGGAGTCGGGTCGTTCTCGACTCTCTCGCCCACTGTATTTTCGCCTTCCCGACTCCCGAAACGCCGCGAAGCGGCGTGGCTCCCGACTCCCGGTATTTCATGTCCTCTCCATCCTGGTACGCATCGAGACCACAGCCCCGAAAAGCCCGACCGCGAAGAGCGCGACGGCGAACCCGAACCCGAGGACCAACGACCGTTCGTCCCAGCCGGTTATCACGAGGCTCCGCATGCCCTCGACGAGATACGACACCGGGTTCAACGTGGCGACCGTCTCGAACCATCCGCCGCCGAGGAGGTCTCTGGGGAGGCTGATCGAGGAGAAGAAAATCCCCGCGAAAAAGAGCGGGAAGAAACTCTGGACGGCCTCGCCCGACCCGGTCCTCAAAGCGAGGATCGTCCCGAGGCACCCGAAACCGAGCGAAGTCAGGACGCTCAATAAAACGAGGACCGGCACTCCGAGAACGCCGCTTTTTATGTCCACCCCGATCACGACCCCGACCGCGAGGAAAACGACGGCCTGGAGGAGCGCGAGCGCGATGACGCCGGAGAGAAGCCCCGCCAGCAGGGCGGCGGGACGAAGCGGGGTGAGGGCGAGCCTGTTCAGAAAGCCGTTCTCGATGTCGCGGGCGAACTCGGCGCCCGCCAGCGTCGCCCCGAACATCGCGCTCTGCATCAGCGGGAAGGCGAACGCGAAGTCCAGATACGTCTCCGACGGAAAACCGGGAAGGTCGGTGGCCGAAGAAAGCCCTCCGGCGTTCACCGCGAGGAGCATCATCGGGAAGACGAGCGACGGAACGACCATGGCGGGTTGCCGAAGAGTCCTGACGACGGATCGCCTCGCAAGCACGGATATTTGCGTGAACACCTCCCCTCTCATACCTCCTCCGCGCCGGAGCCTTCGAGGGAGCGCCCGGTTTTTTCGAGGAACACGTCGTCTAGGGTCGGGGAATTCAGTTGAAGGTTCGTCATCCGGAGTCTCTCGGCGTCGAGGGCTCGCACCACGTCGGCGAGGTCGCCCCGCTCCAGACGGACGGCCGCGGAGCCGGACGAGGCCGGGACCACGCCTCCGAAGCGTTCGAGGACGTTCGAAACGACGGCGAGTTCTTCAATATTCGTCGGCGTCGCTTCGACGCTGGGGCGTCCTATCTCGGCCTTCAGGGCTTCCGGGGTGTCCTCGGCGACTATCTTTCCCTCGTCGATGATCGCAACTCGATCAGCTAGCATGTCGGCTTCTTCGAGGTACTGGGTCGTCAGAAACACCGTCACGCCGTCTTCGCGAGCGAGGTGGTTCACTTCGTCCCAGAGGGCGGAGCGGCTCTGAGGGTCGAGACCTGTGGTCGGCTCGTCGAGGAAGAGGATGCGAGGACGATGGACCAGCGCGAGCGCGAGGTCGAGGCGGCGCTTCATCCCGCCGGAGTAGCCCCGAACCTTTCGATCCGCCGCCTCCGAGAGTCCGACGCGATCCAGAAGTTCATCGCCCCGAACCTTCCGCTCTTTCCGGGGCAGCCCGTGCAGCGACGCCTGGAGGTTCATGTGTTCGCGGCCCGTCAAAAACGGGTCGAGGGCGGCCTCCTGCAAAGCGGCCCCGATGGAGGCCCGGACCCCTTTTCCTTCCTTCACGATGTCGTAGCCGGCGACGCGGGCCGTCCCGCTCGTGGGCGGGAGGAGGGTCGTCAAAATGAGAACGGTCGTGGACTTTCCCGCGCCGTTGGGGCCGAGGAAACCGTAGATCTCGCCCGGCGAGACCGAGAGGCTGATGCCGTCCACGGCCCTCGGTCCCTTCTTGAACTCTCTGACGAGGTCCTCGACCTCGATGCCATAGCTTTGGTCCATGCACCGACCTCTCTCGCAAAACGTCCTTTTTCCAAACCCGGTAATTCTACGCCCGAATACGCGGCGCGAGGATGGTTCGGCTCGTCTCGCGTCCAAATACCGCCCGTTCGGAGTGATAGAGTGGTCCGGTGCGCAACGCGAGGATCACCGAACTCTCCGACCTCATCGCGGCGCTGCCGGAAAAAGAACGCGCGCTCGTCGGGAGGATTTTCGACGTATCGGAAGCGACCGGACGCCTCGTCCCGCCGGAGACGATGCGCGCCTGGATCGAGGACTCGTTCGGCTCGGTCGAGGCCGTGAGCGAACAACGCATCGTCCGGGTGACGAACAAAATCACTCTCGAAGGCACTCTCTTCAACTCGCTTCGAGCCTTGCGTCCGCTCGACACGGGCGTGAGCGTGGACCTCGAAGAAGAGATAGCCGCCACCGAGAACGACCCCTTCTGCGACCCGGAGTCCGGGACTCCGGCGGACGTCTTCGGACGGGTGCGCGGAAAACACTCCATCACGGCGGCGAACGTCGCCAAATACGACGCCCACCACGCCGTCATCGTTTTCGACGACCACAGTCCGCTGAAGCTCACGCCGGAGAAAGTCTCGGACTACATAGAAGTGGGACTTTCGTGGCATCGAAAGGTCCTCGAAGAAGACCCCGACTTCAAGTACCCGTTCTTGATGTGGAACTGTCTGTGGCGGGCGGGGGGTTCGATCATCCACGGCCACGCCCAGGTGACGGCGACGAGCGGCTCCCACTACCCAAAGGTCGAAAGACTGAGAAGAGACGTGAAGTCATACAAAGCGGAACACTCCTCCAACTACTTCGACGACCTGTGCCAAGCCCACGAAGCTCTCGGGTTGCGCATCCCCGCTTCCGGCGGAACACGAGCCTTCGCGAACCTCACCCCGGTCAAGGAAAAAGAGATCATCCTCATAGGAAAAAGCGGAGAAAGCGGAGAAAGCCTCGACGACGAAGAGTTCAAGAATTCCGTCGGCGAACTCCTCCGGAGCTGCGTGAAAGACCTCGGCGTCAGCTCGTTCAACGTCGCTTTCTACATCCCCCCGCCGATCTCGAAGGCGAAAGAAGACTGGTCGGGGTTCCCGATAACGGTTCGCGTCGTGGATCGGGGAAGCCCGGCGAACCGCACCTCCGACATCGCGGCGATGGAACTTTACGCCGCCTCCGTCGTCGCCTCGGACCCATTCGAGGTCGCCCGCATCCTGAGAGACGATTCGCCGTAGCATCGAGTCGGTACAGCCGTGTTATCATCGGCGGCGGCGTGGAAAAGGCGGCTATCTACATCCGAACGAATACGGGGGATGACCTGCCGTCCCGCGAGAAGCAGCGGGCCGGGATCGAGGCCCACGCCGGCGCGAGCGGCTACGAGATCGTCGCCGGCTACGAGGACCTCGAAGCTCCCGGGGAGTTCCTGTATCACAAGCCTTCTCTCAGGGAGGCGATAAACAACATCAAGGAGCTGGAGGAGTGGGAGGTCCTCGTCTCGGCGGACCCGAGATGCTTCTCCGAGACGGAATCGGCGCTTCACGAGCTGGCGCACAAGTTCTCGCTCTACGGCAACCGCCTCGAATGTCCGAACAAGAGCTGGGAAGAGTTCGAGTCGGAGATGAAGTCCTACCGGCGCGAGATGAGCGGACGTTGAGGGGCCACGTATTCGGTTCGAACTTCGTGAAACGCTCGAAGGCATCTTGTAGGATAGGAGCGTGGACTTCCTGCTAACCGTCATTGGATTCGCTTTGCTGGCCGTCTCGCTGACGGGGATCGTCTTTGGAATTTTCATGGCGATAAACGCGACGACCCGTGACGCCGGGAAGTACCTCGCCCTGTGGTGGGTGCCGGGCGCCGCCGCCGCGACCGGCGTCATCATGAAGGACGTCGTGACCTTCGCCATCGGCTTCGCCTGCTTCTGCGTGGCCGGTCTGGTCTTCGCCTACGAGGCAAGGAAATCGAGGAGTTTCGGCGTACAGCGTCCCGGCTATAATTCCGGAAAGAAGCGGCGGCGCGGCTCCGAGCGGACCACCGCCGAGAACGAGAAGAGAAACTACCGGAGGAGAGCTTCCTAGAGCCATGGGTCTTTTACGCGCCATCCTGTCACTCGTGATCCTGCTAATCCTCGTCCACGCGGGGCTGGTCTATTTCGGGGTCGAAAGAAACGCCAACGCCCTGACCGAAGGCATCTTTGGCCTGGCGATACTCCTCGAATCCCCGGCGACGATCATCCTCGGCCTCCTGGGCGCGAACAGGCCGGACTTCCTGGACCCGGGCAACTTCTTCATCGTCGCCCTGACCGCCGCGGCGGCGTATTTCATCCTGTACCTGCTGCTGGGGATAGGACGGAATTAGCCGATCAGCATTTCAGCTTTTCGCTGCCATGCTCTCTCACGAACCGTCTGTCTATAGAGTTCTTGAGTCGCATAGCCGAACGACTCCGCCATGCGAGAGGACCGTACACCGCGAGCCCGGTCCCGTCGCCCAAGTTGAGGATGTAGAGGAAGTTTTTCTGTGGCTTGAACGTTTTGAGAAGCTTGTCTTCGAGAGCGGCCCGGAGGTTGTGGAAGAGGACCGGTCCCTGCCGGACGGCGTAGACGCCGAAACGCGGCAGGGACTCTCCGCGAAAAGAGACCGCGTCTCCCCCGCCGAAGACGCGCTCGTCGCTGATGCTCCGCAAATAATGGTCCACCCAGAGACCTCCGTCTTCGCCGGTGGCGAGTCCCGAGCGGCTGAATACTTTTGACGGGGAGACGCCGGTCGCGGCGATTGTGAGGTCCGCGGGGATTTCGCCGTCGTCGAGGATGACAGAGCCATTTTCGATCGACTTCACGGTTCGGTTCAGGACGACTTCGACGCCGGTTTTTCGGAGGTGGTCAGCCAGGACCCTACGCGCTCTTTCCGGCGCGAAGCCGAGAAGGTCCGGCCCGGACTCGACGAGCGTTATTTCTCCATCCGGCATCAGGGTCGCCGCGTTCGCCGCGACCTCGCACCCGGCGGCCCCGCCTCCGACGACGAGCAATTTCAGAGGACCACGTTCCTTGATTCGCTTTCTCAGCGTCTCCAGGTTCTCTACGGGCTTGACGGGAAGGGAGGGTGTACCGAGACCAACGCCCTTCGTCTCGCTGCCGAGGCAGAAGGAGACGGCGTCATAAGAAACGTCCCTGCCGTCTTCGAGGAGGAGAGTTCGTTCTTTCGGTAAGACTCTCTCGACGACGCCTTCGACAAAGCGTCCTCCGCCGGATCCAACGAGGCGGCGCACGTCGATGCGGTGTTCGCGGGGGGCGTAGCAGCCGGAGATCACACCGGTCGCCATCCCGGAGTAGTGGAGGTGGGGAGAAGGGTTTATCAGGGTGACTTCGTGGCCGGAGGAGACAAGTTCGGCGGTTCGTTTCAGCGAGTGGACGTGGGCGTGTCCTCCGCCGGCGAAGAGGAGGTGGGAGCCTCTCACGAAAATTTCAGATGGAAGTCGCTCATACGTTTTGAGGATAACCGGAAAGCGCGGTTCGCGCTTCTCAAGTAGAGAAAAAATCAATATGCCGTATACTTCACGCAATTGTTCATCGGGCGACTGGAGGAGTCGTGATCTCGTCTAAAGAAGTTGGTGGGGTCCGCCATAGGGACTACTACCCCTGGGCATACAGGAGATGCAATGATCGAGTTTAGAGAAGTCAGCAAGACTTACCCGGGCTCCGAGGGGCCCGTCGTCAGCGATCTCTCCTTCGAAATCCCCGAAGGGGAGATTTGCGTTCTGGTCGGTCCCTCCGGGTGCGGCAAGACCACGAGCATGCGGATGGTCAATCGCCTCATCGAGCCGACCGAGGGCAATATCCTCATAGACGGCCAGCCGAACACCGCCATGAGCGGCACCGAACTCAGACGCAAGATAGGCTACGCCATCCAGCAAATAGGACTCTTCCCCCACCGAACCATCGCCGAAAACGTCGGGACGGTTCCGGGGCTCCTCGACTGGGAGAAGAAGCGTATCTCAGAGAGGACCGACGACCTCCTCGACCTCGTCGGCCTCGACCCGGCGCAGTACCGCGACCGCTATCCGGCCGAACTCTCGGGCGGACAGCAGCAGCGCGTTGGAGTCGCCCGCGCGCTCGCCGCCGACCCCCCGATCATGCTCATGGACGAGCCGTTCGGGGCGGTCGATCCAATTACCCGCGACCGGCTCCAGAACGAGTTTTTGAACATCCAGGAGGACATAAAAAAGACCATCGTCTTCGTCACCCACGACATCGACGAAGCGATAAAGATGGGCGATAAGATCGCGATCCTGAAACAGGGCGGAGTCCTCGCCCAGTACGACACGCCGGAGAGTATTCTGGCGAGTCCGAACTCGGAGTTCGTGTCTTCTTTCGTGGGGGCGGATCGGGTACTCAAACGTCTCTCGCTGACGAACGTCGGGGAGGTGGACCTCGAACCGTCCAACGGTCACGACGAGAGCCTGCCGAGGCTGGAGAGGACCATGAGCCTCAAGGACGCGCTCTCGGAGATGATCGGAGCGGGCGAGGAGCGCGGCGTCGTGGTCTCCGACGGGCACGTGATGGGCTCCCTGACGCTCGACGCTATACGCAAACTCTCCGGCAGGGCCGCGAAGTAAACATGAATTTTCTACCTTTGCAGAGCCTTCAGCCGCAATTTTTCGACTGGGGATGGCTCGCGGAGAACTTCTTCTCCGACGTGTGGCCGGCGTTCATCGGGCATCTCTACCTGTCGTTCGTCTCGGTCGGCATAGCGATAGTCATCTCGCTGCCGCTCGGCATCCTCGTCTCCCGCTACCGGAAGCTGTACACTCCGGTCCTCTTCGTCACGGGATTCCTGTTCACGATACCGAGCCTCGCGCTCTTCGCGTTCCTCGTCGCGGCGGGGGTCGGCATCGGGCCGACGCCCGTGATCGTCGGGCTCGTCTCGTATTCGCTTCTGGTTTTGATCCGCAACGTCGTCACGGGCATCGATTCGGTAGCCCCCGAGACCATAGACGCGGCCCGCGGGATGGGGCTGACTCCGGGTCAGATCCTGTTGCGGGTCGAGCTTCCGCTGGCGCTGCCGGTCATCGTGGCGGGGATAAGGATCGCCACCGTCACGGTCATCGGGATCGCCGTTATAGGGGCGTTCATCGCCGGAGGGGGACTCGGGCAGCTCATCTTCGACGGGATAGACCGCAACTTCCCGACGCTGGTTTTCACGGGCGCGATCATGGCGACGCTGATGGCGATCATCGCGGACGTCTCCCTGCTCTACCTCGAACGCTACATGAGACCGTGGGCCAGGCGAGCCAGGGGGGCGAACTGATGGTCGACGGAATCCTCGAAACTCTCGCGCGACCAACCTTCTCGGGCCTCGTGTGGACCCACATCCAGCTCTCCGTTCTGGCGACGCTGCTCGGGGTGATCATATCGGTCCCCGTGGCTCTGGCGGTGAGGAACACGCCCCTCGGCGCGGCGATAGCCGTCAACGTCGGCAACCTGGGACGAGCCGTCCCGTCGCTCGCGCTGTTGGCTATAGTCTTTCCGTTCTTGGGTTTCGGGTTTATGGCGCCGCTCATCGCGCTCACCGCGCTCGCGATACCCCCGATCCTCATCAACGCCGCGACGGGGCTGCGGGAGGTCCGAAACGAGGTCATCGACGCGGCGAGAGGCATGGGGCTCTCGGAGATGCAGATCCTCACGCGCATCCAGATGCCGATAGCCGCGCCCGTCATCTTCGCCGGGATACGCACCTCCGCAGTGCAGGTCGTGGCGAGCGCGACGCTGGCTACGTTCATCGGCGGCGGGGCTCTGGGGGATTTGATCGTGGAGGGCTTCTCCCGGGGGGACAACGCCATCCTCGTCACCGGCGCGCTCTCAGTGGCGGTGCTCGCGATCCTCACGGAGGTCATCTTCGACGGCCTGGAACGCCTGACCACGCCCAAAGGACTCAAGATCGCCCAGCAAAGACGCGGCTGATCGTAGAATCGCACCTCAAACTGGAAGGGGAATAATGAAGAACGAGACGAAGTTGATTCGGTTGGCGCCCATGCTACTCGCGGCGCTGATGCTGTCGGCGGCCTGCGGGAACGTCGGACAAAGCGGCGGAGGCGGCCCCGAAGGCGGGGATGAGGGCGGCGGCGACGGGCCGACCATCTCCATCGGATCGAAGAACTTCACCGAGCAGTACATCCTCGGCAACCTGTACGCCGAGGCGCTGGAGAACGCCGGATTCAACGTCGAGCGGAACCTCAACCTCGGGAGCGAGCAAATAGCCGACCGGGCGTTGCAAAACGGCGAGATAGACATGTACCCCGAATACACCGGCACGGCGCTCGTCGCGATCCACGACTACGGCGAGGAGAACCTGGCGGAACTGGAATCCCCGGAGGCCACCTACGAAGCCGCCGCGGAACTCTACGCCGAGCGCGACCCGGCGAACACGATGCTCCAGCCCGCCGACTTCAACAACACCTACGGCATCTTCGTGCGCGCCGGGATAGCCGAGGAGCAGAACCTCGAAACCCTCGAAGACCTCGCGGAAGCGTCTCCGGATCTCACCTTCGTTTCCTACTCCGAGTTCCAGAACCGCTCGGACGGCTACCCGAACCTGCAGGACAACTACCCGGCCTTCGACTTCCAGGACATCACCATCGCCAACCAGCTCGGACTTCGCTACCAGGGAATACAGCAGGGCGACGGCGACGTGGGCGTCGGCTTCACCACTGACGGCCAACTCGCCTCCGACGAACTGGCCGTGATGAACGACCCGCAAAACATCTGGCCGTTCTACAACCCGGCCCCCGTCGTCCTCACCGAGACCCTCGAAGAAAACCCTGAGATCGAAGAAGTCCTCAACGAAGTCACCGCGAGCCTCGACGTGGAAACCATGCGCGAACTCAACGGCATGGTGGACCTCGAACAGGAAGACCCCGAAGACGTGGCCCGCGAATACCTCGAAGAGGAAGGACTCATAGAGTAGTCGCTGTCGCTCCAGTGAGTAGTGAATAGTGAGTAGAAAAATACTATTCACTACTCACCATTCACTACTCACTGCC
>JBOHBL010000926.1:0-1319 GCA_050698295.1 Rubrobacteraceae bacterium
GCGCCTGGACGCGCGAGACGCCGCCCTCGACCGGCGCGAGGGCGAACTCGAAGAGCGCCGCCGCAGACTCTCGGAAGCCGAAGACGGCCTCTCCCGACGGGAAGAAGACCTGAAGTCTCGTGAAGAAGAACAAATAAAAGCGCTCGAAGAAATCTCCGGCCTGACCCGCGCCGACGCCGAGAGCAGGCTCCTCGGCGGCCTCGAAGTCGAACTGGAGGACCGGCTCGGGCGCATGGTCCGCGACAAGACCTTAGAGGCCGAGGAGACCGCCGACGTCGAGGCGCGCAGGGTCCTCGCCACCACCATGGAGCGGCTCGCCTCCGACCTCACCTCCGAGTCGACGGTTAAGGCTGTGGATCTCCCGTCGGACGACCTCAAGGGTCGGGTCATAGGCCGCGAGGGCCGCAACATCCGGGCCTTCGAGGCCGCCACCGGGGTGGACGTGATCATCGACGACACGCCCGAAACCGTGGTCATCTCGTGCTTCGATCCCGTCCGGCGTGAGATCGCCCGCGTCTCGATGGAGCGTCTGGTGCAGGACGGGCGCATCCATCCGGGACGCATCGAGCAGGTCGTCTCGAAGGCGAAGAAGGAGGTAGAGAAGGAGATGAAGGCCGCGGGCCGCCAGGCTCTCTTCGACGCGAAGATTTCCGGCGGGATGCACGGCGACCTCCACCGCCTCCTGGGCGCCCTGAAGTACCGCACCTCCTACGGCCAGAACGTGCTGGCGCATTCGGTGGAAGTCGCGAACATCGCCGGGATGATGGCCCAGGAGCTCGGCGCCAACGTGAAGATATCCCGCCGCGGCGCCCTCCTCCACGACGTCGGCAAGGCCATAGACCACGAGGTCGAGGGCACCCACGCCCTCATCGGCGGCCGCTTCGCCAAAAAATGCGGCGAGAGCGACGACGTGGTGCGAGCGATAAGCGCCCACCACCACGAGATCGAGATGGAGACCGTCGAGGACGTGATCGTCGCCACCGCCGACGCGGTCTCCGCCGCCCGTCCGGGCGCTCGCCGCGAGACGACGGACATTTACCTCGAACGCCTGCGTTCCCTGGAAGACATCGCCGCTTCTCACCGCGGCGTGGACAAAGCATACGCGATACAGGCCGGAAGGGAGGTCCGGGTGATGGTCCAGCCGACGGAGGTGGACGACCGCATAGCCGCCAAGCTCGCCTACGACATCTCAAAGCAGATCGAAACCGACCTCGAATATCCCGGCCAGATCAAAGTCACCGTCATCCGCGAAAGCCGCGTGAGCGAGGTGGCGAAGTGAGGCTCGCTTCGCTCGCGGAGGAATGGAGGAGTGGAGGAGT
>JBOHBL010000927.1:0-3276 GCA_050698295.1 Rubrobacteraceae bacterium
GTCGAACACTCCCCGGCAGTCTCCCTCGTTGCCGCCCACCTCCCCGATGTCGAGATGACCCCATTCCACATCGCCGGTCCGCTCCCCGACCTCGACGGACCTCCCGACGCCTGGGAGAACCTGGTCGGCGTCCGTCCCGAAGACGAGCCGAAGTTCATCCTCCTCGCCGAGCCGTTCTCCACGCGCTCGCAGACCCTGCTCGCCGGTCTCGACTATGCTTTCCCGAACTCGCCCAAGATAGGCGGCCTCGCCAGCGGCGGAACCTCGCCCGGCCTGAACACCCTTTTCTTCGACGAAGAAGCGTTCTCGGAGGGCGCCATCGGCGTCGCGCTGGTCGGAAACGTCGTGATGGACACGGTCGTCGCGCAGGGTTGTCGGCCCGTCGGGGATTTGATGCGCGTCACGAACTGCGAGGGAAACTGGCTCCACGAGCTCGACGGACGCCCGGCTTTCGAGGTGGCGCGGGACCTCTACTCCGACCTCGGAGAACGCGACCGGAGGCTCGCGGAGACGGCGCTCTTCGCGGGCGTCCTGATGGACGAGTTCGTCGAAGAACCCGGTCCCGGCGATTTCCTGGTGCGGAACGTGCTCGGGGCGGACCCGCATCGCGGCGCTCTCGCCATCGGCGAGAACCTCCAACCGGGGATGCGCCTCCAGTTCCACGTCCGCGACGCCGAGACTTCCGCGGAAGACCTCCATACTCTCCTCGGAAGTTACGAGTCAGGCCCCGGAAACGTCCGCGGCTCGCTCCTTTTCTCCTGCCTCGGACGCGGCGAACACCTCTACGGACGGCCCAACTTCGATACCGGTCTCTTCCGGGAGGAGGTCGGCCCTATCCCCATCGGCGGGTTTTTCTGCAACGGAGAGATCGGGCCGGTGGGAGGCTCCACCTTCCTTCACGGCTATACTTCCTCGTTCGCCCTGTTTAAGCCTCGTTTCTGAATTTGTTAAGAAAGTATTAATATTTCCCTTCAATTTGCGAAGAAGTTGTGTTATATACGGATTACAAGAGTATTTAACGGAGGGCGGAAATGATCCAGGAAAAGACCGTAGTTCCGTTGGAGGCTTTGAAAGAGAGTCGAGCGTACCGGAGTGGCTGGCACGACGGTCGTTTCGGGGTAGGAGAGACCTTCACGGAGAATCCGCGGCTCTCGGAGTGGGCGGACGTCGAGCGCCTCGCCTATTACCGGGGGCATCGCGAGGGGCGCCGTATTCGCGGGATGCTCAAGGAAGGCGTGAGTAGCGTCTAAGAGCGGGGCGTCGTTTACAAGGCCCATGTTTAGCTGGCCAGAGGAGCGGGAAAGCCCTGAGTAGATTATTGGCCGGGCCGCGAGCATCCCCCTCCAAAAGGCTCGGCCTCTCATCGCCATTTTTCTCGAAGAAACTTCCGAAACCCTGAAACCTTTACACCGAAAAGCCGTACCGGTAGATAGCACCATCGTGGGTCGGCATCCTTATCTTCCCCCTCCTAACAAGCTGCCGGCCCACTCCCCCTTAGCCTCGCAAAAGTTTCACAACTTGCCGCCGAAGGATCAAAAAGAACCGGCGCCCGTACGGGGTGATGAGTGGGGAAAGGGAAAGGAGAAGATACGAACGCCGATACTATATTTGTACTGCATATAGCTGTATTGTCAAGATAATATTCACGGGCCTGGCAGGCCATCCGGTCTCACCTGGGAGCCGGTGTTGGTGTCGAAATGGTGTACGGTATCGGCTTCGTTGTCCAGATGACGGGCGGTGGCGGACCAACGGGTTTCATTGATGATGCCGTTTGAAACTTCCACCCGGTCGGTCGGGTTGAAATCGTAGGCGCCGAGTTGCGCTATACCGCAGTTCGCGTAGGAGCCGTTGTTCGCGTCATCGGCGGCGCAGGCCGTCGCGGAGGTTGCGGCGTTTCTCAGGTCGCTCTGGACGGCGGCGGACTGGGCGCTCTCTCGCTGGGAGAGGTACGCCGGGATCGCGATAGAGGCGAGCAAGCCGATAATGATCACGACCACCAAAAGCTCGATCAGGCTGAACCCGCGAGCATCCGCCGCGAGGCGGTTCCTCAAAGATAATCCTTTCGCCATGTTCCGGATCATGAATGCAACCTCCTTGCCGCCACCTTCTTCGAGGCAAGAACTATCGCATCAAAAGTAGTTTTTCGGATCACTCAAATGAGTGATTTTTCGAGAAATTTCGGGAGGTCGGGGAGCAAGGCGAGATCCCCGACACTCGTCACACCACGGTGCGGAGTATCTCTTCGATGGAGGTTATGCCTTGCGCGGCCTTGAGGAGTCCGTCGTCTCTCAGGCGGAGCATGCCTTCGCGCTCGGCGGCGCGCCCGATGTCGTTGGATGAGGAGCGGTTTATGATCAGTTCCCTGACATCGGCGGTGATTTCCATCAGCTCGAAGAGCCCGATTCTGCCCCGGTATCCCGTCCCGGCGCAGCTCTCGCATCCGACGGCCTCGAAGAACGTCCGGTCGTCCGCCGACTCGAAGGGGAACGACAGAGCGCGAAGGGATTCCTCGCTCACCGACGCCGGGCGTTTGCATTCCTCGCAGAGTTTTCGGGCGAGGCGTTGGGCGATAACGCAATCGACGGCGGAGGCGGTGAGGAAAGGTTCGACGCCCATGTCGGCGAGCCGGGTGACGGCGGAAGGCGCGTCGTTGGTGTGCAGCGTGGCGAGGACCAAATGTCCCGTCAGGGCGGCTTCGACTGCGGTGCGGGCGGTTTCGGGGTCTCTGACCTCCCCGATCATGACGATGTCCGGGTCGGCGCGGAGGATGCTGCGGAGGCCGGAGGCGAAAGTGAGGCCGGCGCGGGGGTGGATCTGAAGCTGGTTGAGGCCCGCCAGCCGGTACTCGACCGGGTCTTCTATCGTGATGATCTTCTTCTCCGGCGAGTTGAGCGCGGCGAGCGTGGCGTACAAAGTGGTGGATTTCCCGCTTCCCGTCGGCCCGGTCGCGAGTATGGTCCCGTACGGACGACGGAAGACTTTATGGTATCGTTGGAGATCCCGTTGTGGGAAACCGAGTTTGACGAAGTCCACTTCGAGCGTCGAAGCATCGAGGAGACGCAGCACGACGCCTTCGCCGTGGACGGTCGGGAGCGAGGCGGCGCGGAGGTCTATCTTGCTTCCGCTCGACTCGACCGAGAAACGTCCGTCCTGTGGCAGCCGCCTCTCGGCGATGTCGAGGTCGGCCATCACTTTGACCCTCGTGACGAGGCCGCTGGCGAGCCGGGAAGGAACGCTCATCGCCTCGCGCAGCACACCATCGATCCTGTAGCGAAT
>JBOHBL010000928.1:0-4283 GCA_050698295.1 Rubrobacteraceae bacterium
CGGCGGGAGCGTGAGATGGCCTCGACCCGATCCCCGCCCCACACGATGAGCTTGCCGATGAGCGAGTCGTAGAACGGCGGTATTTTGTACCCGGCGTAGAGGGCCGAATCCACCCTCACTCCGGGGCCGCCGGGGACTTCGAGAGCGGATATTTCTCCGGGCGAGGGAAGGAAATCCATCTCCGGGTCTTCGGCGTTGATGCGGAACTCGATGGCGTGGCCGATGCTGTGGATGTCTTGTTGTTCGATGCTCAAAATTTCTCCTGACGCCACCCTGATCTGCTCTTTCACCAGATCCACGCCCGTGAGCATCTCCGTCACCGGATGCTCGACTTGTATCCGCGTGTTCATCTCGATGAAGAAGAACTCATCTCCGTCCACGAGGAACTCGACGGTTCCGGCGTTCGTGTATCCGGCCTCTTTCGCGAGCCGGACACCGGCCTCGCACATCGCCTCCCGCGTCTCTTCGCTTATGCCGGGCGAAGGGGCTTCTTCGAGTATTTTCTGCCGCTTTCGCTGCATCGAGCATTCGCGCTCGTGGAGGTGGACCACGTTCCCGTGATGGTCGGCCATTATTTGGACTTCGACGTGGCGCGGGTGCGCGAGGAACTTTTCGAGGTAAAGAGAGCCGTCGCCGAAAGCGGCTTCGGCTTCGCGCTTCGCCTCTTTGACGAGCTTGCGAAGCTCCTCCTCGCTTTCCGCGACCCGGATGCCGCGACCGCCGCCTCCCGCCGCGGCTTTGATCATGACCGGGTACCCGATCCCCTCCGCCGTCTCGACCGCCTCCTCCGGCGAAGCCACCCCGTCCGAACCCGGCACGACCGGGACGTCCGCCCCTTTGGCGAGCTTCCGGGCCGCCGCCTTGTCTCCGAGCTTCTCGATGGCCTCCGCCGCCGGTCCGACGAAGTTGAGATCCGCGTCCCGGCACGCCGCCGCGAAGGAGGCGTTCTCGGCCAGAAACCCGTAGCCGGGATGGATGGCGTCGGCGTTCGTTTCTTTCGCCGCGTTTATGATCGCCTCGATGTTCAAATAGCTTTTCCCGGCTGGCGGAGGTCCGATGTTCACGGCTTCGTCGGCGCGGCGGACGTGGAGCGCGTCCTCGTCGGCGTCCGAATAGACGGCGACGGAGGGGATGCCGAGCTCGCGGCAGGCGCGGACGATGCGGAGGGCTATTTCTCCCCGGTTGGCTATGAAGACCTTGTCCATCTCAGGCCCTCGACGTTGCGATGGCGGGGGCGGCCGCGGTCGCGACGGCGGCGGCGAGCCCGACTTTCACCAGGTCGAAGACGACGAAAGGAAGCACGCCCTGCGCGACGGCGACCGATGCCGGAAGCTGCGTCACGACGGCGAGTTGCGTCGCTCCCATGACGTATATGACCACGAGCGCGGCGATGCCCCACAGAACGCTCACGGCGAGGGCGCGTCCCCTCGGCGAGTTCGCCGCCGCGCCCGCCGCGAGGCCCGCCAGCGCCGCCGCGAACGGGTACGAGAGGAGGTATCCGCCCGAAGGCCCGACGAGGGAGCCGAGTCCCCCCGAAAATTGCGCGAAGACCGGGACTCCGACCGCCCCGACGAGGAGATAGATGATTTGCGCCAGCGCCCCGTATTTCGGGCCGAGGAGGAGTCCCGAGAGGATCACGCCGAGAACCTGCAAAGTGAAAGGCACCGGCGAGAACGGAAGTGGAATCGCGATCTGCGCGGCTAGCGCCATCACCGCCGCCATGAGCGCGACGCGGGTCATCATGCGTGTGTTCAAGAAAAACTCCTCTCATCCGTGAAAGCAGCTTCAGTTTAGCGAGGTTCCACGCCTCCGGCACTTTCCTCGTAGCCCGGAGATTCCAGTTTTGGTAACATTTTCCTGTATTCAAACGCTTTTGGGGAAAGTGGGTGAGAGATGAGCGGTGGAGACCTTGCCGAGCCTCGCTACAGCTATGGGGGAGACGAGTACGTCTTCGTCGAGCTTGCCGAGGGGATGAGCCTCTCCGTCAACTTCCGGGCGATGGCGATAACCAATCGCCTCGAAGACGAGAACATCGAGGGCATAACGGACATCTGTCCCTCAAACGCCTCGTACATGATCCGCATGGACCCGGACGTGCTTCACCCCGACACGCTCATCGAACGATTGAAAGAGATCGACGAAGAAGCCGGCTCGGCGAGCGGCTTCGAGCTTCGGGCGCGCGTGGTGGACGTGCCGGTGATGATGGAGGACCCGTGGACCCACGAGGCGTTGATGCGCTTTCGGGATCGCCACCAGGACCCCAACTCCACCGACCTCGAATACTCCGCGCGCATAAACGGCTACGACGACAAGGACGACTTTATCGCCGCGCTCATGGGCTCGCCGTGGATGGTCACCATGATCGGGTTCGTGCCGGGGCTCCCGTGGTGCTACCAACTCGTCCCGCCAGAGGAGCAGGTCGAAGTCCCCAAATACGTCCGTCCGCGCACCTTCACCCCCGAACGCGCCTTCGGCTTCGGTGGAGGCTTCGCCGTCGTGTATTCCGTGCAGGGAGCCGGAGGCTACCAGCTATACGGACTGGCCCCCGCGCCCGTCCTCGACGTGAGCCAGCGATTGAAGGACTTCGAGGACTCCATCGTCTTCCCGAAGCCCGGAGAT
This sequence comes from Rubrobacteraceae bacterium, assembly GCA_050698295.1. Lineage (GTDB taxonomy): Bacteria > Actinomycetota > Rubrobacteria > Rubrobacterales > Rubrobacteraceae > JACCWD01. Next base: position 2,620 of record JBOHBL010000928.1, read on the forward strand.
ATTTTCAACTACCGCAACATCGACCGGGAGGAGTTCGACGACATTCGCGCAAAGGTCGAGGACGGGACTTTCGAATACCGGATACGAGAATTCACCTTCCACCCGGAAAAATCCCTCGCCGATCCTCACGCTTACAACGAGGAGATGAAGGGGGCTCTCTATGGCGATTGAGGTCAGGCAGCCGGGTCTCCTCACGACCGTGCAGGATGGTGGGCGCATCGGAGACTACGCCCTCGGAATGCCGCCCTCAGGCGCGATGGACGGCTTCTCTTATCGGGTCGGAAATTACCTAGTTGGAAACCAGGACGGCGCGGCGGGCCTCGAAATTACGTACTTCGGCCCGGAACTCGAGTTCGCCGAGGATGCCGTCATCGCGCTCACCGGCGCCGAAATCCCACCGAAGATAAACGGCGAAGAATGCCCGACTTGGGAGGCTTTGCAAATAAAGGCGGGCGACGTCCTCTCCTTTGACTATCTCAAGAATGGCGCGAGAGCGTATCTCTCGGTTGCCGGAGGCATCGACGTGCCCGAGTTCCTCGGGAGCCGCTCGACGTACACTCTCATCGGCCTCGGCGGCTTCGAGGGAAGAGCTTTGGCGGAAGGCGACGAGGTGGGGATCGGGGCGTCGAACGATTCATCTTCCCGCGTCGGCAAGAGAGTGGATGACAAACACATCCCGAAGTTCGGCAGAGAAGCCGAGTTGCGGGTGATTATTGGCTTGGCAAGCTATCGTCTCACCGAGGAGAGCATGGAGGAGTTCCTTTCGGTCGAGTGGACGGTTACGCCGGACGCGGATCGCATCGGGTACCGGTACCGGGGCGGCGAGCTTCGCTTCGTCGAGCGCGAACAGCCCGCTGGAGCCGGGAGCGACCCGGCCAACGTCGTGGACTTCGGGTATCCGGTCGGCTCGATCCAGGTCCCCGGCGGCGTCGAGCCGATAGTCCTCCTCAACGATGCCGTCACCGGCGGCGGATACGCGACCATCGGCACCGTAATAAGCGTGGACCGCGACCGCCTCGCTCAGACCAAGACCAACGACAAGACGAAGTTCGTCTCCGTCACGCTCGAAGAAGCGTTGCGAGCGCGCAACGAGCGGCGGGAGCGGATGGCGGAGATAAAGGAAGACCTTGAATAATTGGGTGAGAGTATAATCGGATTGTGAGAGGTAACCCGAGAAAAGGAGAGCATCTCGTGTCGCGTGCATCCAGCGAGGGGATGAGGATGCTGAAAGAAGGGTCTCGGCCGCAGAAAGGGGGTGCGTTTTCGCCTGCGCACACAATTCACCTGCCCAGCTTTTTGTCTGGCATGTCGAGCGTGGTGAATCCCTTCGGAAGCTATAGATGGAGTCTGTACCGATACGAACCGCCCCAAATAGAGGATCTCGTCGCCTTGCGCTCAGATTGGGAGGCAGTCGGCCACGACCTGCGTGAGTCTGTGGAGAAGTTCCAGGCTGAACATCGTGCTTCGTGGCCCATGCAGGAGCGGTTGTTCGATCCTGAATCATCCGAAGACAAGTAATGAATGAGCGGGAAGATGGCGAGTTGAATCCGGGAGAGGTTCAACGAGAGGAGCATCGCTCTGGCCGACCATCACGCCCCGAAGAAGTCATGCCGGAAATTATGGAAGAGTTGCCCGCCGAGCAGCGAGAACAGTTGCTTGAGTAC
>JBOHBL010000929.1:0-1012 GCA_050698295.1 Rubrobacteraceae bacterium
CTCCGGGTGCCTTCCGTTCCGTGGGCGTGGGCGGCGACCTTTAGCCCCGCCTGATGAGCCTCCTCGACGACCGCTCGCAGCTCATCGAAGGTGGTCGCGGCCGCGCCCGGGAAACCCTGTTTGGTTATGACCTCACCGGTCGCCATCACTTTCAAGACCCGCGCTCCGTGTTTGATCTGGGCGCGCGCCGCCCGCCGGAAGCCGTCCGGCCCGTCCACCTCCCGGCCCATGAAGTACCCGTGACCACCCGTGATCGTAAGCACCTCGCCGGCGGCGATGATCCTGGGCGACTCGGGAAGAAGCTCCGTGCCAACCAGCGCGGAGAGGTCAAGCACCGTGTTCCGCGCCGATCCGAGGTCTCGAACCACGGTCACCCCGGACGCGAGGTGTCTGCGAGCGTTCTCCGCCGCTCGTAGAGACGCAGCGGCGGGAGTGTCGTCTCTGACCAGGGCGTTGATATCCGGCGAAGCGTCGAATGAGAGGTGTACGTGAGCATCCACCAGGCCTGGAAGGATGGTCGCATCGCCATAGTCGATCACGGTGTCTTGTTCGGCATCCCCGGAAGGAGCTACCGCGGCGATGCGGCCTGAATCGACGTGGACCTCGCGCGGCCCATCCAGAAGACGTTCGCCGTCGAAAACCCTCGCCGCTCGCAGTATTTGCTTCACCGGTCGAATACCTCCGGGGCGTGCGGCAACTGATTCCAGGCTACAGGATCGTGGCCCAGAAGCAGCTCGGCGTCCTCTTCCCTGGCGAGCCGCACGAGGCGTTGGACGCTCCGCCTCCCGGATGCGGGATCCCGCCACGCCCCATCCACGCCGTCGATGACCTCGCGGAGCACGATGGCGTCGGCGGCGAGAACGACCGTGCGGGACTCCTGTCGCAGCACCACGGATTGGTGCCCCAGGGTATGCCCGGGCGTGGGAACGTGCTCCACCCCCGGAAGAAACTCATGCTCGCCGTCCAGGAACTCGTAGGAGACGGCGGCGTAGTCTCTCGGGTTGTATTCCTC
>JBOHBL010000930.1:0-8102 GCA_050698295.1 Rubrobacteraceae bacterium
ACTCCACATCGAGGACGCGCTCTACAGAAGGAAGTCGGTCAGACGGGCGACGATAGAATTTCTGGCCGAAGAGATTCCGCCCCTCGGCTACAAGGTCTTCCGGCTCGTCGAGTCCGAAAGCGGCGAACGCATGCGTCTCGCCGAGCCGCCCTGGGAGGCGACGCTGGAAAACGAGCGCCTCCGCGTGAGCGTCGAGGGCGATATGACGCTCTCGGTCCTCGACAAGGAGTCGGGGAGACTCCACTCGGGACTCAACCTCTACGTTGACGAGGGGGACGCGGGAGACGAGTACAACTTCTCGCCGCCTGAGACCCAGCGCCGAATACTCTCCTCGGATGAAGACTGGAGCATCGAGACCGGCGATGATCCGCGGACGCTGATGCTGCGGGGAAATTTGCAACTTCCCAAAAGCCTCGCCACCAGCCGAGTCGCTCGTTCCGAAGAGACGGCGCGGTGTCCGATCAACGTCAGAGTTCGCCTCGCTCCGGGTTCGCGCCGCGTCGAGTTCCGCGCCGAGTTCTACAACCGCGCCCGCGACCACCGCCTCCGCGCCACCTTCCCGAGCGGCTTCGAGGAGATCGAGGAGTCGATAGCGGAGACGGCGTTCGGGACGATCCGTCGCTCCACCACCCCTCGCGAGAGCGCGGGCTGGCGCGAGACGGACAACGTCTTTTTCGCCCAGCGCCGCTTCGTCTGCGTGGAAAAGGACGGATACGGACTGGCCATCCTCAACAAAGGTTTGCCGGAGTACGAAGTCACCCCCGAAGGGGAAGTGAACCTGACGTTGCTTCGCTCCGTCGGCTGGCTCTCGCGCGACGATCTGAGTACCAGGCAGGGGCACGCCGGGCCGGGGCTTCCCACGCCCGAGGCGCAGTGCTCGGGGCGGCACGTCTTCGAGTACGCCATCGTGCCGTACGAGGGCGAGTTCGAGGGAGCCGAAATCTTCCGCGAGGCCGAGGAGTACTGGCTGCCGCTCGAGGCGTGGGACGTGCAGAGGGGAGGCCGGTCGCCGGAGAAGTCCCCGCGAGGCGCGCCGGGCTTCTTCCTCAAGGTAGAAGGGAAAGGCGTGATCCTGAGCGCGCTCAAGAAGTCCTCCGATAGGGACGCCATCGTGCTGAGGGTCTTCAACGCTTACGAAAACGAGACGAAGGCGACCTTCAACTTCGGGATACCCGTCTCGGCGGCGTACCGGACGAATTTGAACGAGGAGATCGTCGAGGAGGTGGCCCCGAGGGGACACAGGTTGGAGCTTCCGCTCGCGGGCTCGGCCATAGAAACGGTGCTGGTGAAACTGCACCGCCCCGAGCGTTGGGCCGAGAGGATACGAAGGTCATCCAGGGAATGGACAGGAAGGGAGAGGCCATGAAAGGCGGAGCGTTCGGACGGAGGAAGTTGAGCAGAAAACACTTCCTGCAAATGGGCGGGGCGTCGCTCGCGGGGGCGGCATTGCTCGGGACTGCGGGTTGTGGAGGTGGAGAGGGTGGAGAGAACTCCATCGAGTGGCAGGCGATACCGACGTACTCGACGGAGCAGAACACGGATCAGGCCAGGGTCGAGTACCTCGAAGAGGCCATCGCGAGCTGGGAGGAGGACGCGGAGTTCACGATAGAGCCGCTGGTGAGCTCGTCGGACATCACGGCGGCGAACGCCAGGCTTCTGGAGCAGGCGTCCCAGGAACGCGCCCCGGACATCGCGATGGTGGACTCGTACCTGTTCCCGCGCTTCTATGACTTCGCGCGGCCGGTGGACCTCGGCGACCTCTCGCTCGAGGACTGGTTCCCGTTCGCCCGAGACCTGATGACGGGAGGAGGAGAGCCGAAAGGCATCCAGTTCACCACCGACGTGCGCGTGATGTTCTACCGCACCGACCTCCTGGATTCTCCCCCGGCCTCCTGGGACGAAGTCCTCGAAGTCGGAGGAGGGCTCGGGCAGGACGTAGACGCGCTCCTCTTCCCCGCCGGACGCGACGAGGCGACGATGACGGCGACCATACTTCCCCTTTTCTGGTCCTCCGGCGGCGAGTTGACCGACGAAGAAGGCAACCCCATCTTCGGCGAAGGCCAGAATCGCGACGCGATGCTCGCCGTTCTCGGCTTCATTCAGGAGTGCGTCGAGAACGGTCTCACGCCGCGGAGGGTGACGGAGTACGGGCTCGAGACCGACCTCGACGGCGACGTGGCCTCCGGGAATGTCGCGATGTTCTTCGGGGGAAACTTCCAGGTCGGGTCCTTGCAGGAAATCCTCGGAGAGGAAGAGTTCACGAGCCAGTGGGACGTGGCCCCGATCCCCTCGGAGTCCGGCGATAACTTCGCCAGCACCGCCGGGGGTCAGATGTGGGGCCTCTTCACCCCCGAGGAAGCGAAGCGCCAGGCCGCCGCGGACTTCCTGCAAGCCGTCTTCGTGGGTGATGAGGGGATGGCGAGCTGGTGCAACGTCGGAGGGTATCTGCCGCCGAGACAGTCCGTCTTCGAAGTCCCCGCCTACGAGGGCGACTCGTATACCGACACCTTCAGAGAACACCTCAACCAGTACGCCAGGAGCCGTCCGCCGGCGGAGAGCTATCAGGAAATATCCACGGCGTTGCAGGTCGCGGCCACCCAGATCGTCTCGGGCGAGGCGCAACCGGAGCAGGCGCTCCAGACCGCGGTGGAGAGCATGGGCTGAAAGGAGGACGAGGATGGCCACCGAAGCCGTGCCGACGAAGGCGAGACCGCCCGGAAGACCGTGGACCGAGAGGCTGGCCGGGTCACCGCTGTTGTGGCTCGCGCCGCTCGCGCTCGTACTCGTTCTCACGTTCGTATTTCCGATCTTCGAGATAGCCCGGCTCAGTCTCACGGACGCCGACCTCGTCGGCGCGGACTATTCGTACACGCTGGGGTCGTACACCGGGCTTCTCGCCGCGCCGTACTTCGTGAACATGGTCGTCGTGACGCTGGTCTTCGTCATTGTCAGCGTCGTCTTTCAGATGATCCTGGGTTTCTTCATCGCGCTCGCCGTCGATCAGGGCGCGAGAAGGAACATGCGCGTGTCCATAATAACCAGGACCGCCGTGCTCACCGCGTGGGCGATACCGGGGGTCATAATCGGGGTCATCTGGTCGATCCTGTACCAGCAGTCGGCGGGTGGAATCCTCAACTACTTCATCGTCACGCTCGGCTTTCAGTCGGTGCCGTTTTTGTCCAGCCCGGAGGCCGCGCTCGCCTCCGTCACGCTCGCCAACATCTGGAGGGGGACGGCTTTCTCGATGATCCTCATCTACGCCGGACTCCAGACCATCCCCAACGACGTGATCGAAGCGGCCAGGGTGGACGGGGCGAACGCCTTCCAGCGCATGACGAGGGTGATCCTGCCTCTCCTGGCCCCTATTCTGTTCATAAACCTGGTCATAATCTCGATAGACACCTTCAACACCTTCGACATGGTGCTGGCGCTCACCGGCGGCGGACCGGGACGCTCCACCGAGGTCATCGCGCTCAGCGTCTACAACCAGATCTTCCAGCAGTTCGACCTGGGCCAGGGGGCGGCCACCGCGGTCGTCCTGCTCGCTATCAACGCGATCATGACCCTCGTGTACATTCGACTCCTCCAGCGCGAAGAGGGGGTGGCCTGATGCAAAGCCAGGCGCGAAACGAAAAGATGACGCGGGCCGGGCTGTACGCCGCCTACGCCGTCATCATCGCCTTCTTCCTCTTCCCGATCTTCTGGATCGCCTCGATGTCGCTCAAAACGGTACCGCAACTGTTCGCGACGCCGCCCGTCTGGTTCCCGCTGGAGCCGCAGTTCCAGAACTACTCCTTCGTCCTGACGAGCACCCCCATAGGGCGCTATTTGCTCAACTCCGTGCTCATCGTGTCGCTCACGGTGTTCTTCACCATTCTGGTGGCGACGCTCGCGGCGTACGGGTTCTCCCGGTACAAGTTCCGCTTCAAGCGGTCCTCGCTCCTGGCGGTGCTCGTCTTCCAGATGATATCGCCGGTGGTTATCGCGATCCCGCTGTACCGCGTTTTCGGAGAACTGGGACTGCTCAACACCTACTTCACCGTGATCCTGGTCTACGTCGCGATAGAACTGCCGTTCGCCACGTGGTTCCTCAAAGGTTACTTCGACACCATCCCCTACGAGATGGACGAAGCCGCGATCGTGGACGGCGCGAGCCGCTGGCAGATCCTCACGCGAATACTGTTGCCGGTCTGCGCCCCCGGAATAGCCACCGCGGCGATATTAGCGGCGGTGCTTTCGTGGTCGCAGTTCGTGGTCCCGTTCATCCTGCTCGACGACATGACTCTGTACCCGGTCTCGGTGGGCCTGGTCAACCTCCAGTCCACCACCGACACGATCACAACTCACTATCTGGCGGCGGCGAGCGTGGTGGCGATACTCCCGGTCATAGTGGTCTTCGTGCTGCTGCAACGCTACATAGTCAACGCGCTCACCAGCGGAGCGATAAAGGGATAGCGGGAGCCTGGCGGACGCCGTGCTCAGCGCATTGAAGAAGTTCATGGACCGGGACGAGGAGGAGTCCGGCCGGAGGCTAGAAAAAATAGTAGCATGCCGTTTACACAGGGTGGAGAAACGAAGGAGGAGCAGATGTCCCGGAGAACGATAAGCCGCAGGGAGTTCCTGAAGATCGGAGGCGCGAGCCTCGCGGGGGCGACGCTGCTCGGTGGCTGCGGAGGCGGCGGCGGGGACAACGGCCTCGTCTTCTCCTGGGGTCCGGAGCTGACCGGGACGCTTCAGGAGATGGTCGACCGCTTCAACCAGGAGAACGAGGACGGCATCAACGTCACCTACCGCGAGATGCCCTCGGACACGGGCCAGTACTTCGACCGCTTGAGGACCGAATTCCAGGCCGGCGGCGGCGACATAGACGTAATCGGCTCCGACGTGATCTGGCCGGCGCAGTTCGCCGCGCAGGGCTGGCTTTTGGACCTCTCAGACCGCTTCCCTAAGAGCGAGCAGTCCGACTTCCTCGACGCTCCCATAGAGTCGAACACCTACGACGGCAAGCCTTTCGGCGTCCCCTGGTACATGGACTCCGGGATGCTCTACTACCGCCAGGATCTGCTGGAGGAGGCCGGCTTCTCCGAACCCCCGGCGACCTGGGACGAGCTAAAGGAGATGGCCGAGAGGATCAAGCAAGACGAGGGCGTCCAGTACGGGTTCGTCTTCCAGGGATCGGACTACGAGGGCGGGGTGTGCAACCTGTGCGAGTACGTCTGGACTCACGGCGGCGACCTTCTCGACCCGGACGACCCTTCCAGGGTGATCGTCGACAGCCCCGAATCCGCGGCCAGCTTCGCGACGGCGCGGGGCATGATCGCGGACGGCATATCCCCCCAGTCCGTGACCACTTTCACGGAGCAGGAGTCCCAGACGACGTTCCTCAACGGCGACGCGGTCTTCATGCGCAACTGGCCCTACATCTACGGACTCGCCGCCAACGAGGACGAGTCGAGGGTGAGGCAGGAGCAGCTAAGCGTCGCGCCCATACCGGCCGGCGGCCCGGACAACGACACCTTCAGCACCCTGGGGGGATGGAACTTCTCCATAAACGCGGCCACGGACAACCCCGACGCCGCGTGGACCTTCATCCAGTGGATGACCGCCCCGGAGCAACTCAAGGAGTTCGCGCTCAAGACCGCGAGGATACCCCCGCGCCAGGAGCTGCTCGAAGACCAGGAGATCCTGGATACCCTGCCCGTGGTCAGGCTGGGCAAGGAAGCCATAGACAGGACGCGCCCGCGCCCCGTCTCCCCGTTCTACTCCGACCTCTCGCTCGAGATGTCCGAGGTTTTCACCACGAACCTCAGAGGAGACGTCGAACCCGAGCAGGCGGTCGCCAACCTCCAGAGCGAGATGGAGGAGATCATAGAACAGGGTCAGCAGATGAACTAGGACGGATCGTCGGGTGGCTCCAGGACTTTCTCCGGTTTCGCCCTCACGCGAAGGCGGAGGAAGTCCACGAAGACTTTGATAACGGCGAGGACGGGGACGGCGAAGATGATGCCGGCGAGTCCGGCGAGTTGTCCGCCGCCGAGGACGGCGAGCAGCACGATTATGGGGTGTACCTGGACGGCGCGGCCCTGGATGCGGGGGGTGAGGAAGTTCCCTTCGAGTTGCTGGATGGCTATAAAAGCTATGACGGTCAGGACGGCTATCGTCGGGGAGTTGAAGATCAGGGCGATGATGACGGCGGGTATCGCGCCGAGGAACGGGCCGAGGTACGGGATGATCGCGGTCAAAGACACCCAGACTCCGAGGAGGATGAAGTACCGCACGCCGAGGAGGTAACGCGCGAGTCCTGAGACGACGCCCTGTATGACGATGACGAAGAGCAGACCTCCGAGGTAGCGTGAGAGCGAGATGCCGAACGAGTCCCACAAACTCCCGGCGTCGCGCCGGTAGCGACGGGGCACGACTTTCAGGTACGCGGCCTTCGCCTTGCGGACGTCGATGAGCAGGTAAATCGCGACGAAGAGGATGCCGAATACCGCGATCCCGAAGCTGAACGCTCCCGAGATAACGCCGAAGAGGCCGCGGATGGTCTGTTCGACCAGTTGCTGCGCCCGCTCGACGAGGTCGTTTACCAGGTTCGAGAACAGGTTGTCGGGGATGAAAATGGGGAGGTCGGTGTTCTCGAAAAAGTCGCTCACGTCCGTGATCAGGTCGTTCGCGCTGCCGATGATGGTTGGGATTATGAGGTCGAAGTTGGAGAGCTGGCGGATCAAAATGGGTATGAGGACGGCGAAAGCGAGCGCGACGGCCCCGATGAGGAGCAAGACGGTGAGCAGTATCGCCAGTCCCCTCGGCATCACCCTGGAGAGCGCGCTCACCGGGTAGGAAAGGATGAGCGCGAGCGTCACCCCCCCGAAGGCGACGGTCGGTATGATCGGCGCGGCATAGAGAAGGAAAGCGAAGACGGCTATCCCGATGACCCCGAAGACCAAAAGCGCCTTGCGCGAGACGTAGATCGGGGTCGGCCCGCCACGCGCCACGTAGGGCCTCCTCCCGCCGGCCTTGATTTTTTTGCCGCGCCAGTCCTTCGCCTTCATGACCTCCATTTTAAGCCCGCGAGGGCATACGCGCCGCCGCTACGAGAACCCCGGTGGCTGCTATCCTAGACGTGTGGTTTAACGTGGAGTCCGAAGAGCGAAATACATTTCAGGAAAGGGAGGGCATGGACTTGAAGAGGACGTTGCTGTCGGTCTTACTCGTATTCGCGCTCGCGGCCTGCGGAGACACGGAGGAAGGTCAGGAAGACACGACCGCTCCTGACGGCGAGCAAACGAGCGAGGAACAGACCATGCGGGAAGAGGCGACGATGGCCGGGGCGGACGGGGACGAGATGGTCGGGGAGGGCGAGGTGGCCGTTGGCGGTTTCGTCGTGGAGAGTCCTGGAGTGCCGGAGCAGAGCGTCCCGGAGGTCGTCACGGACCCGGAGTCGGTGAACGAGTATCTGGGACAGGTCCGACCCGTGGTCGATGACACCGTTCGGGACATCACGGGGTTGATCGACCCCGAAGTCCGGTTCGAGGACGGTGGCGTATCCCTGGATCTCAACGCGACTTCGCTCGAAGAGGCGGAGCAAAGCGTTCAGAACGGCGCGGACAGGCTTCGGGAGATGGACACGCCGGAGGAACTGGAGCCGATCAACGACCAGCTCATCGAAGCCTACGAACGGGCGCAGCCCGCCTACCGGGACGTGGCGGAGGCCGCCCAGTCAGGCGACCCGGAGCAGCTCGACAGCGTCGTAAACGAGAGCCTGCCCCAAATACAGGCGTTCAACGCCGAAGTCAGCGGGATAATCCAGGACCTGGAACAGGCGAGCGACGAGAGCTGATCACACGCCTCCTCCCGGCGAGATGCCCGGCGATGTGACGAGCGTCTTCTCCTACGCCGCCGACCGTCGCCGAGAAGAACGTGTGCTGGAAGGGAAGCCCCAAAAAGTACAGTCCGGGCGCCGCGTCCACCGCTCCTCGATACTGGAGTGGGTAGCCGTCCTCGTCGAAGATGGGCAACTCGATCCACCCGAAGCCGGGCGAAAAGCCCGTCGCCCACACCACGCTCGCCACTTCCAGCGCCCGCCCGTCGGCGAGAAGGGG
>JBOHBL010000931.1:0-2830 GCA_050698295.1 Rubrobacteraceae bacterium
TCGGGGGGCGTGTCGAGGAAGATGCGCCGAATTCGCGCAACCTTTTCACCATCCGCGTCCGCCGTGAACCACCGTTCCATCACCGTGTCCACCAGGGCTTCCATGCCGCCCTCCCTCACCGCCTCGATCCTTTCGTCCCACATCGAGGGCGGGCCGAGCTCGGCGGCGGTGGAGCAAAGGACGAGCTTCTCGACGCGCTCGGGAGCCTCGCTCGCCATCCACATCCCGACCATCCCGCCGAGCGAAAGCCCGCAGAAGTGGAAGCGTTCGATGCCGAGCCCGTCCACGAGCGAGAATACATCGCGCCCGAGCTCCTCCATCGAATACGGGCCGGACGGAACGGGGGACTTCCCATGTCCCCGGTGGTCGTAGCGAAGTAGGCGGAAACGTTCGCGCAAAGCATCCATTTGCTCGTCCCACATCCCCAGCGAAGATCCGATGGACGACGATAGAACGAGGACCGGCGCGTATTCCGGTCCTTCGAGTTCGTAGTTCAGGTTCACCGCTTCCATTTGATCCCCTCTCTTTCACAAAGTTCCAGCGCCCGGTTTATGAACTCCCCCGACGAACCGAGATAGTTTTCAGGCTCCAGCGCGGCGTTTATTTTTTCTTCCGAGAGAGTCTCGCGCAACTCGTCGTCCGCGAGAAGCTCCTCCCTGAATTTGCTTCCATTATCCAACGCCCGATGCGCCGCCGCTTTGACGAGCTCGTGCGCCTTGAGCCTGCCGAGATGGTCGGCTGCCGCGGTCGCGACCTGCTCGGCGAGGAGGAGTCCTCCCGTGAGATCCAGGTTCTCGCGCATCTTCTCTGGATGGACTTCCAACCCCTCCACCGCCTCGCGCATCGCGGACGCGGCTCCGCCCGTCAACACGAGCGCGTCGGAGAGCGTCTCCCACTCCGAGTGCCACCCTCCGGCGGCTCGCTCGTGTTCCTGAAGCATCGCGGATTGGAGTGTCCCGGCGAGTCCTTGTACGCGCCGGGCGTTCGCTATGGCCGTCGTCGAAAGCACCGGATTCCTTTTATGCGGCAACGTCGAGGAACCGCCGCGTCCGTCTCCGACGGGTTCCGAAACCTCTCCGACTTCCGTCTGGGCCATCAGAACTATATCGAGCGCGACCTTCCCGACGACTCCCGAGACCAGCGAAAGAACGTTCCCAAGCTCGGCGATGCGCGCTCGCGACGTGTGCCACGGGGCGACGGGTTCCGCGAGGCCGAGTTCGTTCGCGAACTCGCGCAGGACTTCGAGGCCGTCTTCGCCGAGGGAGGCGAGCGTTCCGGCGGCGCCGCCGAGTTGCGCGCTCAGGCCGGAGCGGACGTAAAGGAGGCGGTGCCGGACCTCGACGACCGGCACGAGCCACCCGGCGGCTTTCAAACCAAACGTCGTCGGGAGAGCCTGCTGAAGAAGCGTCCGTCCCGCCATCACGGTTTCGCGGTGTTCGTCGGCGAGGCGAGCGCAGGCTTTGGCGAGGGCGTCGAGTTCGGCGAGCATAAGATCCGTCGTCCGGCGAAAGACGAGCATCGCCGCCGTATCGAGGATGTCCTGGCTCGTCGCGCCTTTGTGGACGTGGCGGGCCGCCTCTTCGGAGGTCTCGGAGACGGCATTCGTCAGCGCCTTCACGAGCGGCGGTATGGGACTTCCGGGGCCGCGCCCGGCGGTCCCGATCTCCTCGACGTCGAAGCGCGATGCTTCGCAATGTTCGGCGATGGCCTCGGCTGCCTCCGCCGGGAGAAGTCCCACCTTCGCTTCCGCCCTTGTGAGCGCGGCTTCGGCGTCGAGCATCGCTTGGAGCCATGCTCGACCGGAGACGGCCTCTCGAAGCTCATCGGGGACGAAGATCGGGGCGAAGAGTCCCTCAGACATGGTTCTCGCAACGGTTCGTGGAAGGCTCAATCCGGAACGTGTCTGACCTTTTCCACGGTGGCAGTGCGGTAGAGACGTAGCATGCTACGTCTCTACAAGCGACGCGCCTTCCCGCTACCGAAAGTGTTCCACCCTCACACATCGAAGAACGCCGTCTGTTTGTCACCCTGCAAATATATGTCGAAGCGGAGGCCGCGGTCCGTTTCGCGAGCTATGAGAGTCGGTCGAAGGTCTTCGTCCACCGAGGCGAGGACCGGGTCATCGACGTTAGCCTCCTCCTCGTCCGGGAAATATATGCGAGTGGCGAGACGTTTCAGGAGGCCGCGGGCGAAGATCGAGACGAGGATGTGCGGCGCCTGCGTACTTCCGTCCGGCCCCGGCACCGCGCCCGGCTTGACCGTGACGAAGGAGAATTCGCCTTCTTCGTCCGTGCCCACCCGTCCGAAGCCGGTGAAGTCTTCATCGAGAGGCTTGTCTTCGCGGTCGTCTTCGGGGTGGTTGTAGCGTCCGGCTGAGTTCGCCTGCCAGATCTCGACCATCGCGTCCGGGACGATATCTCCGGCTCCGTCAAAGATGACGCCTTCGATCCGGACGGCATCCGGGTGGTTCGGAGCGACGAGTTCGGAGAGGTCCTCTTCGAGCAGCGCGTAGTGGAAGAACGGCCCGATGGTTTGCGAAGGCGTCGGTTCCAAACTCATGAATGCGGCCTCTCGAACGGGGTGGCCTCGCGTCCGCGAAGCACGATGTCGAGTTTGTATCCCAGAGCCCACTCTGGTTCGGTCGTTTCGAGGTCGAAGGCGGAGACGAGGCGTTGTCGAGCTTTGGGATCCTTTACCGACTGGAATATCGGGTCGTGATCGAAGAGCGGGTCTCCGGGGAAATACATCTGGGTGATGAGTCGCGTCGAAAACGCGGGCCCGAAGAGCGAGAAATGTATGTGCGCCGGACGCCAGGCGTTGTCGTGGTTCT
>JBOHBL010000932.1:0-5266 GCA_050698295.1 Rubrobacteraceae bacterium
TCGCCGGCGCCGTCAGCCGACTCTTCGGCGCGGCGGCGTTGCGACGCTTCGGAGAGAGGAAAGTCCTCGTTTCCTCCGGCGTCATCGCCGCCCTCGGACTCGGGACGGTCCTCGCGACCGGCATGCCTTCCGTCGCGGCGGTCGGATTGCTTCTCGTCGGCGTCGCGCTCGCGCCCGTCGCGCCGATCATTTTTTCGGTGACCGCCCGCGCCACGCCGGGACGCGGCGGGCAGGCGATATCTCTCGTCACCGCCTCCGGATATTTCGCCTTCACCCTGAGCCCTGTGCTGGTCGGAGGACTCGCCGATCTTTCGTCGTTGAGGGTCGCGTTTCTGCTCTTGCTCGTTCTGTGCGTCGGGGTATCGTTGCTCTCCTGGCGGATGCCGAAGTGAAACTTCCACGCTTATAATGTTTGGAGTCAGCGACGCGGGGATAGCCGATGAAGTTCTTACGACGTTTGATCAGGGCGATGTTCACGAAGGGCGGGGGCGACGAGCTTCACGCCCTCCCCGGAGAGCCTCTCTTCTCGAAAAAGATGCTCCACGCGCTCGTCTTCGTCTTCGGGCTTTCGGCGTTCCTCGCGGCGAACTGGTTCGGGCTTCTCCTCATAAACGCGAGCGGCGTCGTCGAGGGCATCGGCGTTTTGAACGCGCTCCGGGTGAACGCCGTACTCATGACCGGGATAGCGATTCCTTCCGCGCTCCTCATGCTCCATTACAAATGCCTGTACACGTACACATCCGAGGAGGACAGCTTCTTCGCCATCACGTTCTCCATCGCCTTCCTCCTCGGATCGCCGTGCGCTCTGGTTGGGATTTTCGGATAAGGGAAGAGATCACTGACGGATCCGCCCGGAGTCGGGGTCGGTGATGAGGGAGGAGACATCGACCGCCTCGAAGTTGTCGGCGGTGATCTCACGCAGGAGGGCGAGCTTGTCGTTGTCCCACCGGTCGTCGGGCGTCCCGGAGATGAACATCGAGGAGCCGTTGTCGGCCAGGATCAGGCCGTGCTTTTGCATGGCCCGCAGGATCACCTGGAGTTCCTCGGGGTAGCCGGAGGTGTCGAAGTCGGCCTTGAGACGCAGCCACAGACCCATGGGCGGCAGGTCGTCGCCCGGCTCGCCGGCCTGGTGTCGGGCCGGCCAGACGTACTCGTCGCGGGTCGCCTCGACGGTGAAGCGGATGGCGTGGTCGATCTCGCCTGCGGCCACCTCGTCGTAGCGCGCCAGGCCGGGGAGGATCGGAAGCCCCGCCGCGTCGGCGGAGGTGAAGGTGTCGGGCCGGAGGTCGTTCGATCCGAGGTCGAAGACCGCCCCGGAGAACGCGTTCCATGTGCCGTCACTTCGCGGTTCGGATGCGAAGAGTTCGTAAAGGGTGCACGAGTCCCGCTCGATCACGAGGACGTGGCGGTCGCCATCCTCGACGAACTCGGGGCCGCCTTCGATGGGGGCGTCCTCCGGGATCGGGTACGGGCCGGCATCGCTCTCGTCGGGGACGTCGAACGACACGTCCACGCCGGGCTGATCGCCACCGACGACCGTGTACGGGATGCCGATGCGGGATCCTTCGTACAGGCCGGCGCCGAAGTCGGCGAAGAGAGTGGTGTCCGTGCCGATGGTGCCAATGAACGTGTCCGAGTCCCGGTGGACCGGGAGCTGCGACACGTCGGCGTGCCAGTAACTATCGTCGGGGAACATCGCGCACTCGATCGGGGGCGACGGCGGCACTCCGCTGCCCGAACCTCGGGCCACGGCGGTTGTCTCGGGGGCGGCGCCATCGGGGTCGGCCCCCTCGCCGCGTTCACTGCCGCAGGCGACGGCGTACAGCGAGAGGATCAAGGCGGCCGCCAGGAAAAGCGTCGAGCCGCCGAGGGAGTGGGACCGATTCATGGTGTGTCTCCTTGCCTGCGGTTGATTCGGCGCGATCATAGTATCCCAAGTTGCGACAGGGATACAACCTGCATTTTTGAGCGAGCAGCATTCTTGCACGTGCCAGCCGAGCGGATCGAGGATGCGCCAGCGAAGCTCCCTCGAAGATTTGAAAGCCCCGCCCCATCATCGAGTATCGCGCCGAACACGCTCGAACTCGGGGAGTCGCATCCGATGATCAATAACGCCATCCGGGTTTCTGGAAGGACTGTTGCGGCAGGCTGCCGCCGCAGACTAACCTCGCCTCCGCCTCTTCGCGGTCTTCACGTCGAAGCCTCCCGCCGAGTCCGTCGGGCGTAAACACGAGGGCATCAAATGAGAGCGAGCCAAGAACACCCCGACTCCCGAAACGAGCGAAGCGAGTGCCTCCCGAAGCGGAACGCGGAGCGACGCGGCCTCCCGACTCCCGGTATTTCAAAGTCCGTGCCGCTCGTGCCACCCGGCGAGGGATTCGTCCGGGTATCCGGGGAAATGCCGTTCGTTTTCTCCGCTCGGAATCTCGACCCACGGCGCGGCGGAGTCGAGCATGATGTGGCTCCGCTCGGGAGGTTTCGGGAGCGGCGTGTCTATCGCCGAGGCGTGGGGGTGGATGAGATCCGGCCAGCTCGGAGAGAAAAGCCACAACGCGCTGCCGCAGAATTTGCAGAAGTTTCTTCGCGCCTCGCTCGCGGGAACTTCGCCGTCTCCTCCCCGGTCGTAGAGCTTCGCATTGTAGACGGAGACATGTTCCTCGCCCTCGATTTCCATAGTCTCCGCGTCGGCGCCGAGGTTTATGGCGAATCCTCCTCCGCCCGCCGTCTTCCGGCAGATCGAACAATAACAATACATGAAAGGACTCGGCTCCCTCGACTCGACCCGGAACCGGACGGCTCCGCAATGACAGCTCCCTTCGAGGATCACGGGGTTCTTTATTTCCCGTCGAGGCCGCGTCCGAAAGCATCCCACGCCAGCGTGGCGCACCGGATGCGCGACGGATACTGAATGACGCCTTTCAAAGCGGCGAGTTCGTCTTCTTCCGGGAACTCCTCGTCGCCGGTCATCATGTTTTTGAAGGACTTTATTTGCGCCTCCGCCTCCTCGCGGTTCTTTCCAAGCAACCGCTCCGTCATCATCGAGGCCGATGCCTGCGAGATCGAACACCCCCGCCCCGTGAACGAAGCCTCGGAGACTTTGTCGTCCTCGATCTTCGCGTAGACCGTGACTTCATCTCCGCAGAGTGGGTTGAGGAGATGTTCCTCGATATCCGCCTCCGGCATCTCGCCGTGGTTTCTCGGCTTTTTGTAGTGGTCCATGATGACCTGCGTGTAAAGTTCGCGCATCATGACGCGAACGCCCCGAAGAACTCGCGGGTTTTCTGGATGGCGTCCATCAAAGCATCCACCTCTTCTTCCGTGTTGTAGAGGTAGAAACTCGCCCTCGCCGTCGCCGCGACCCCGAGCCTCCTCATGAGCGGCTGGCAACAATGATGCCCGCTCCGTATAGCCACGCCCTCCTCGTCGAGAAGCTGCGAAATATCGTGCGGATGCACGTCCGGGAGAGAGAAGGAGACGACCCCGGTTCGATTCTCCGAAGGTCCGTATACCGTGACGCCTTCCATCTCCGTCAGCCGACGGTATGCGTACTCGCCGAGCTTCTTCTCATGCTCGCGGACGTTCTCCATGCCGAGGTCGTTCAAATAGTCCACCGCCGCTCCGAGGCCGACGACCTGCGCGACGTTCATCGTGCCGGCCTCGAACTTGTGGGGGAGTTCGTTCCACGTGGAGGTTTCGAGCTTCACCTCCCGGATCATCTCCCCGCCGCCTAAAAACGGCTCCATCGAATCGAGGACTTCCGGCCTTCCCCATAGAAAGCCGACCCCCGTCGGGCCGAGCATCTTGTGTCCGCTCGCAGCGAAGAAGTCGCACCCGAGGGCTTCGACGTCCACGGGCAAATGAGGCCCGCTCTGCGCCCCGTCCACGAGCATGAGGGCATCGTGCTCGTGCGCCATCTCCGCCAGCCTCTCGACCGGGTTCACAGTCCCGAGGACGTTCGAGGCGTGGATGCACGATACGAGCTTCGTCTTCGGGGAGATCACCCGCTCCGCTTCGTCCATATCGAGGGTTCCGTCGTCCGTGATCGGAATAAATCGCAGCTTCGCTCCGGTGTCGCGGGCGGCGAGTTGCCAGGGCACGAGGTTCGAGTGGTGTTCGCTCTCCGTGAGGACGACCTCGTCGCCTTCGCGCAAATTCCTTCGTCCCCACGCATACGCGACGAGGTTGATGGATTCGGTGGTCCCTCGCGTGAAGATGACGCTGCGAGAATCCCCCGCTCCGATGAACTTCGCCACCTTCTCCCGCGACGCCTCGTACATCATCGTCGCTTCTTCGGCGAGACGATGTACGCCGCGGTGGGGGTTGGCGTTGTGGCGTTCGTAGTAGTTATTCAGGGCGTCGAGGACGCGCTTGGGTTTCTGGGAGGTCGCGGCGTTGTCGAGGTATGCGAGCGGCTTTCCGTTCACCTCCCGGGAGAGGATGGGAAACTCGTTACGGATCTCCGCTGCGTCGTACATCGCCTTATCTCCTCCCGCGCCGCTTCCTTCCCACCTTGACTTGCTTCGGGTTGAGGGCGACGTAAACGTTGCCGCCCTCGACCTTCACCTCGTGCTTCGGGACGGGCTTGACCGCCGGAAGGCTTTTGGCTTCTCCACTCTTCACGTCGAAGGACGCGCCGTGGAGGGGGCATTTCACCTTTTCTCCGTCGAACTCTCCTTCCGAGAGGTGGGCGAACTGGTGGGTGCATATGTCCTCGAAGGCGTGGAATTCGCCCCCGACGTTGCAAAGCGCGACGGGGCGATCCTCGACGGTGTATTGCTTCATCTCGCCGGGGGAGAGTTCGTCGGCGGGCGCTATCTTGTGGAACTCCGCCATGTTTTTAAGCGACACGCTCCTCGAAGCCGAGCCCGATCTTGTCTTCGATGGCCCGGTTCAACTTCTCTCGCAAGCCGTCGAGCGGAACGCGGGTCGTGATGTCCCCGAAGAATCCGAACACCACCAATTTCTCGGCCTCGCGGCGCGGAATGCCCCGGCTCATGAGATAGAAAAGCTCGGTCTCGTCAACCTGCCCGGTCGTCGAGCCGTGCGAACACTTCACGTCGTCGGCGAGTATCTCCAGGCGCGGGAGGCTCACCGCGAAAGCGTCGTCCGTCCCGAGGATGATGTTCCGGTTCGTCTGGTACGCGTCCGTTTTCTGCGCCCCCGGCTCGACCCGAATGAGGCCGGAGAACACGGCGAGCGACTCGTCGCGCAAAGCGCCTTTGTAGAGGAGATCGGAGTGCGCGTTCGGCGCGAGGTGGTCCTGCAA
>JBOHBL010000933.1:0-3341 GCA_050698295.1 Rubrobacteraceae bacterium
GTAGTCGCCCTCCGGCGGGTCGCGAAGCAGCACGCCCGCGTCATTGCCTGTGCCGTCGAGGTCCGCGGCCTGCGTCGGCCAGCGGAACGCCCCGGCGGTCTCCAGCGCGTCGGGATCTTCGCGAACCCAGGTCCACGCCTCATCCAGCTCCCCATCATTGAACTCGTCGCTGAACGCGGCCTCCACGTCCCCGACCTCCGGCTTCGGCGCCATCTCCGTCTTCGGCTCGTACAATTCCGCAGCCCCGACGTTGTCGGCCTCGGCCCTCGCGCCGCGGGACGCGACCCCGACGGAGCCCGGTCCGGCGGCTCCGGGCGGGAGCGCGCGTTCCTGGAAGGCCACCGGATCGTGGAGCCGGGCGTCGGTGACCTCGACGGTCATCTCGGAGCCCTGGACCTCGACTGCCACGTTGTGCCACTCGTCGAGGCGGAAACCTTCGGGGAGCGGCGTCGAGGTCTCGCCGAGGCTACGCCCTCTCACTCGAACGTCGGTCACGAGGGAGTTCTTCTCTTTATCGAGCCAGGCGACGACGTGGTTCTTGCTGTCCTCGTAGGCGACGAGGAGGCCGGCGGCGCCTTTTCCGGCTTTCGGCTTTGCGGGGATGCGAAGGTCGGCTTCGGCCCGGACGTCCGTAGGCGCCTCTTTCCTGCTGACGAGGTACGCTTCTTTTGGAGAAGAGGATTGCTGGCGGACGTAGCCCCCGGCGTCCTCTTCGTCATCCAGACGCCACGCGCCCCGCGCGACCCCCTCCCTGCGCCAGTCTTTGTCGAGTTTCACTCCGTCGTTGAAGTCGCTGCCGGCGATCCAATCAGTGACCGGCGCGACTTCTTCGTCTTCGGAGGCCCACTGGCCGGCGCGGACGGTGGGCCAGCCGTCGATCCAATCGAGCCGGTCGATGAGCATGGGCCGCTCGTTGATGCCGAACGGTTCGTCGAGGTAAGGGTCGGCGCGGTCGAGGGCGTGGTAAGCGAACCAATCCTCGCCGGAGAGGTCGGTGACGACCGCGTTGTGGCCGGGTCCGATCCACTTGTTCCCGTTGGGCGTCACCACGATGGAACCTCCAACCCGAGACTCCGTCATGGACTGGCCTTCTTTGTCGAGGAACGGTCCGCGCGGACTCTCGGCCCTCCCGACGTAGACGCTGTAGCCGGTCGTCGGGCCGGCGCAGCAGTTGGCCGAGGAAGCGAAGAGATAATAAAAACCGTCGCGCTTGACGATGTAGGTGCCCTCGTAGCGGTTGTCTATGGCGACCATCGTCGGCTCTCCGACGGCGCGCTCTCCGTCGTCCGAAAGCTCGGTCACGAAGACGCCGCCGTTGTAGGAGCCGTAGTAGAGGTACTTCGTGCCGTCGGAGTCGGTGAACTCGTTGGGATCGAAGGTCCACAAAAAGCCGCCGTTGCCCCGGCGCGGGCCGACCACCGGCTCCCCGGAGTCGGTCCAGGGGCCGGCTGGAGTCGGAGCGGTGGCGACGCCGATGGCGTTATCGTCCCGTTCGTCGGTCTCGGTGGTCTGGGTGACGACGTAGTACATGTAGTATTTGCCGTCGAGGTAGCGGATGTCCGGCGCCCAGATGGAAGCGTCATCGGCGGCCCACGGCACCTCGGTCGGCTCGTCGAAAGCGTCGCCGACGTACTCCCAGTTCACCAGGTCGTCGGAGCGCGAGATGGGGATGGTGTGGAACTCCCTCTCGCCCTCGCGCAGCGGGTCGGTCGTGCCGAAGGCGTACCAGTAGCCGTCTTTCGCTTTGATCACCGCCGGATCAGCGAAGGTGTCGGCGAAGTCCTTCGAGACGGGATTCGTGTACGAGTCGTTCTGTGCTATAGCGCCGCCCGATGTCAGCGACAGGACGAGCACGATAAAGAAAGTGATCAGCAAGGAGCGTTGCTTCGTAGAGACGTAGCATGCTACGTCTCTACGGGAGCCGGAAGGCGCATTGCTTTTCCCTACTCCCCACTCCCTACTCCCTACTCCCTGTTTCCCGTCTTTCGACATAAACTCCCCCTTTATCCTTTCAATCCGCTGCGTGAGACGCCCTCGATGATGTACCTCTGGGCGAAGATGTAGAGAATCAGGACGGGGACGCTGGCGATCACGCCTCCCGCCATGATGACCGTGTAGTCCGTCGTATAAGCTCCCTGAAGCGTCGAGAGGCCGGGCGGCAATGTTTTGCTCTCCGGAGAGAAAAGGACGTATATCGGCCACAGGAAGTCGTTCCAGTTCGTCAAGAAGCTCAGGACGGCTAGCGTCGCGAGCGGGGCTTTGGACAGCGGAAGGACGATCCTCGTGAAGATCTGGAATCGGTTCGCTCCGTCTATGAGCGCGGCTTCCTCGAGTTCCCCCGGCAAAGAGAGGAAGAACTGGCGAAGGAAGAAGACCCCGAAAGCTCCTGCGGCGCCCGGCACGATCACGGCGAGCAAAGAATTCAGCCAGCCGAGGGAGTCCACGATCAGGTACTGCCCGATGAGGAAGACGAACTGCGGTATGAACAGCGTCAATATGATGACGGCGAACATGATGTTCTTGCCGCGGAAGTTCATCCGAGCGAGCGCGTAGGCCGCCATCGAGGCCGTTACGAGGACGAGCGCGGCGTTGGCGGTGGCGGCGATCATGCTGTTGGCGAACCACCGGAGGACGGGCGTCTGGGAGCCGGTGGTGAGGATTGTCGAATAGCCCTCCAGAGAGAACTCGCGCGGTACCCACTGCGGCGGGAACTGCGTGGTCATGAAGTTCGGCTTGAGAGAAGTCGAGAGCATCCAGAGTAGCGGAGCCACGAAGATGACCGTCAGCAGGATCAAACCCAGGTATGACGGCAGGAGCCTCTTCCAGTCTCGTCCATTGGTTTTCGCGTCTATGGTCGATTGGGCCATCTCAGTCCTCCCTGTAGCGGAAGAAGGCGAAGTTTCCGACGCTTATGAGGGCGAGCGCGAGGGCGAGGACGAAGCTCATGGCCGCGGCGATGCCCATGTCGAACTGCCTGAGTCCCGTCTCGGCGACGTACATGATCGCCGTGCGGGTCTCGTCGCCGGGCGCGCCCTGGGTGATGATGTACGACTGCCCGAACATGTTGGCCGAGGCGAGTATCGTTATGGTCAGGACGAAGAGGAGGACGGGTCTCAAGCCCGGCAGCGTCACGTGGATAAAGCGCTGCCAGCGGTTTGCGCCGTCCACTTTGGCGGCGTCGTAGAGGACCGGGTCTATGTCCTGCAAACCCGCCAGGTAGATCACGGCGTTGAAGCCGAGCGTCCACCACACCGTCACGCCGACGAGGGCGATCCAGGCCCAGGGTAATGCCGTGATCCACGGTATGTTCTCCGAAACCCCGAGCTGTCCGAGGTAGTAAT
>JBOHBL010000934.1:0-2227 GCA_050698295.1 Rubrobacteraceae bacterium
GTGTTCGGGAGCGCGAACCGCTTCCCCTTAGCCCCGGAGAGAAGGAGAAACGCTCCCGCCGAAAAAGCGCTCCCCATCGCCGTCGTCGCCACGTCGCAACTTATGAAATTCATCGTGTCCCGGATCGCCAGCATCCCCGGCACGCTCCCGCCCGGAGAGTTTATGTACAAATTTATGTCCTGCTCGGGGTCCTCGGCGGCAAGGTGGAGCAATTGCGCCATCACCACGTTCGCTACCTGATCTTCGAGCGGCGTCCCCAGGAAAATTATCCGATCCTTGAGCAGCCGCGAATAAATGTCCATCGCCCGCTCCCCACGCGGACTCTGCTCGATCACATACGGAACCACAAACTCACCGCTCATCCCAAAAAACCTCCTCTTCATCAAACAACCCAGCTATACTTCTTTTGCGAAGGTAACATTTATGTAGTATTTTTGCAAGCTTTTTGTGGCTTTGCGAGGAGGCGAGGTATGAATCTGCCGCATTTACGAGTATTTCGGCAGCGGGCGGTGATGAGTCAGGATCAGTTGGCCCAGAAGAGCGGGGTGGCGCGGGATACGATCTCGAAGCTGGAGACCGGTAAGCGGAAAGCGTATCCAAGCACCATCCACAAGCTCGCGGGAGGACTCCGCGTCGAGCCGCAAATGCTCCTCGGCGGCGTCGAGTACCTCGACGACGACCCGTCCCACGAGACGGAGCCCACAGAGGAAAAAGACCGGAAGGTCGGCTTTTGAGGCTGCACAAGTTCGCAAAAAAAGTTAATATACGTTAAGAAACTGGCGTATCGGAAAACACACCCGGCGAGACAGAGGGGGATCTGTCGGGAGGAGGTGTGGAATGAGAAGGCTCGTTTTTCTCACGTTCGCGTTGGCGGTGGTTTTCGCTTCTCCCGCGCTGGCGCAGACGGAGTCGGTCGCGCGGAGTCAGTATGATCAGTACGCGCCGCCCGGCGGAGCTGAGATTCAATCCATCGAAGAAGGTCTCGAAGACGCGATCGACGATGTGGAGAGCGATGGCAGCGCCGCCGAAGGCGCGGAGGCTTACGTCGAAGCCCTTTCGCCGGAAGCCGCTCAAGCCGAGGAAGTTGACTCCGAGCAGGCAAGCTCCGAAGAGGCGAACTCAGAGAAAGCGGACGCTTCCGTGCGGTATCGGCGGCTTCCGGACACCGGGGGGTTCCCGTTCGCGCCGATGGCTGGAGCCATTCTCGTTGCGCTGGTGGGCGGGTTGATGATGCGGAGGAAGTAGCCGCTATAGTCTTATAATTCCACGTTTCAATGCGACAGTAACCGCCGCGGTTCGGTCGGTGACGCCGAGTTTTTCGTAGATGTGGAGGAGGTGAGATTTCACCGTCGTCTCCCCGATCCAGAGCTCTTTCGCTATTTGCTTGTTGCTCGTTCCCTGCGCGACGAGGTTGAGGACTTCTATCTCGCGGGCGCTGAGCGCTTCTTCCTTGGGGGAGCGCATCCTTTGCATCAGGCGCGAGGCGACCTCAGGGGCGAGCGGGGACTTGCCTTTGGCGACGTTCCGGATCGCGGCGAAGAGGTCTTCGCGAGGGGTGTCTTTGAGGAGGTATCCGGTCGCCCCGGACTCGATGGCGCGGAGGATGTCCGCGTCGCTCTCGTAGGTGGTCAGGACGAGGACGTGGACTTCGGGATGACTCTTTTTTATCTTCTCGGTGGCCGTCACGCCGTCCATCTCCGGCATGCGGAGGTCCATGAGGACGACGTGGGGATGGAGTTCCGAGGTGAGTTCGACGGCTTGTTTCCCGTTCTCGGCTTCGCCTATGACCTCGAAGCCGGGCTCGCCGGAGATCATGCCCCGAATGCCCATCCGAACGACCGGGTGGTCGTCGGTGATGAGGACCTTGACGCTCAATGTTCCACGACCTTCCCGGATGGAATCGCGGCGGGCATCTCGGCTGAGAGCGTGACTCCCTCTCCCGGTTCGCTCTCGATGGATAATTTGCCCCCGACTTTCTCGACCCGCTCGCGCATCGAACGCAGCCCGAAACCGCTGCCGTCTTTGGCGGGAGTTCCATCCAGTTTTGATGCGTCGAATCCGACGCCGTCGTCGCGGGCGTCGAGGACGAGCGAGTCCGGCATGTACGAGAGCGTGAGCGCGGCGCGGCTCGCTTTCGCGTGTCTGCCGACGTTCGCGAGGGCCTCCTGGGCGACGCGCAGCGCGGTCGCCTCGACGGCCGCCGGGAGCGGACGCGGCTCTCCGGTTA
>JBOHBL010000935.1:0-9703 GCA_050698295.1 Rubrobacteraceae bacterium
GGTCTCGCCCGTCGTGCCGCACGGGACGTGACCGGATATTCCCTGCCCGATCTGGAACTCGACCAGG
Organism: Rubrobacteraceae bacterium; assembly: GCA_050698295.1. Lineage (GTDB taxonomy): Bacteria > Actinomycetota > Rubrobacteria > Rubrobacterales > Rubrobacteraceae > JACCWD01. Next base: position 68 of record JBOHBL010000935.1, read on the forward strand.
CTTTCGAGGGCGTCGATGTCCACCTCTCCGTTCCGAAAAGGTGTGACGAGGGCCGTGAAAGTTCCGCTAAACATCTCTCTCCTCCAGTTCGAAGTCCCTGTGGAGTCGCCGCACGGCTTCCTCCACTCTGTCCGCCGCTATGACACATGTTACCTGTATCTCCGATGTCGAAACCAGCCTGATCGGGATGCCCGCTTCTCCCAAAGAAGAAAACATACGAGCGGCATATCCGGGCCGATTCAACATCCCCGTTCCTATAACAGAGACTTTGCCCAAATCCTGTTCGCCCTCGGCCTCACCGCCGAGAGACATTGCGACCTCGCTCACCAGCCGCAGCGACTCCTCCAGATCCGCCTTTCGCACGGTGAACGCGATGTCCGCCGCGCCGCCTCCGGCGCCGCTCTCGACGATGACGTCCACGGAGATGCCCCGCTCGGCGAGGGGTTTGAAAATTTTGCTCAAAGTGCCGGGTCCGGTCTTTATCGCGTTCAAAGTTATGCGGGCGACGTCATAATCGTGGACGATGCCCGCGACCGTCTCTCTCGTTTCGAGTCGTTCCAAGTTTTTACCTCCTGTGATGGTCGTTCCGGGATCTTCTTTGAAAGAAGAGCGGACGTGGATCTCGACGGCGTGAAGCGCGCCAAGCTCCACCGCCCTCGGGTGCATCACCTTCGCCCCCCGCCACGACATCTCCGCCATCTCCTCGAACGAGATGCGCGAAATACGTCGAGCTTTGGGAACTATCCCCGGGTCCGCCGAATAAACTCCGTCCACGTCCGTATAAATTTCGCAGCGTTCGGCTCCGAGAGCCGCCGCGAAGGCGACCGCCGTCGTATCCGAGCCGCCGCGCCCGAGGGTCATCACGTCGCCCAAAGAGTTCATCCCCTGAAAACCCGCCACGATGACGACCTGTTTGTCTTTTAGAAGAGCGTGGACGCGCTCGGGGCGTATCTCCGAGATCACACCCGAACCGTACTTCCCCTCGATCCTCATCCCGGCTTGCGGCCCGGTGAGAGACACCGCTCCAACGTCCCGGTCATGGAGCGCCATCGCGAGCAGCGCGACGGATTGTTCTTCTCCCGTCGCGAGCAATTGATCGATCTCTCGCGGCGAGGGATCATGGCTGACTTCGTTCGCCAGTCTCAGCAAACGATCCGTCGTTTTTCCCATCGCGGAGACGACCACGACGAGGTCGCGGCCATGTTCTCTGTCGCGCCTGACTCTTTCGGCGACGGCCTTTATGTGATCCGCCGTCGCCACCGAGCTTCCGCCGTATTTCTGGACGACGATTCCGATGACTCTCTCCCGCCGAAGACTCTTTTTGAGAGTCCTTAGCCTAGCGCATCATCGGCGGTTTCGCACCGGGGGAGCCTTTTCTCTTTACAGCAAGTAGATCGCCACCATGAACAGGAAGAACAAAAGAAAAAACGCCGCCGGAATCGCGAATATGGCCGCCGCGATTATGAAATGCCACTTTCTGAGCCGGAGCGCCGATCCGATGGGGAGCCTCGCCCCTGCATCGGGATGCGAGGGATCATAAAACACCTCGACCTCCTCGCCGACTTTCGGAGGAATGTTGCTTCCAAGCTCCGACTCGAACTCGATTGTTCGGCCATCCTCGGTCTCGAGAACCTGACGACCGGGTGGACGTCCACCCGGTCGTCCATCCCGCGCCGCTTCCTGTGCCTGTGGCCGATGACGGCGCCCGTCGTCCGGGCTTCTCTCGCCGCCGTCTCCATCAGATGGCCCCGACCGCCGCGGCAACGCCGACCCCGACGAAGATGAGCCCGAAGACGAACAGACCCGCCGCCACGAGGGCTAGCGTGAGCGCGTCTTTTTTGTACTTCTTCTCGAGTTGCTCCTCCGAGCGGTAGCTGATGATGAAGCGTTCGTCGCCGGAGGCGGCTATCTCGTCGTCGTGTCCGACGGGGCCGAGGACGTATACCGCCGCGTCCACGGGCAAAATCTTCTCCACGTGGCGGTAGCCGATAGTCTGCTCGCCCCCGCCGAGGTTGACGGTGAACCCGCCGAGGGTTATGCTACCGCGCCCGCTTCCGTCGTCCTTCTCGAAGCGGTTCACGACCTCCATCGCATCCACTTCGGCGTCTTCGGCTTTGACGCCGATCGCGCCGGAGTCGTCTTCGACGGCGAAGGGGGCGAACTGCTCATTGGAGGCGACGACCTCCGAGCGACGCCGCGTCGTCGTTTTGCCGTCGGAGTCGCGGTCGGTCTCGCGATACTCGCGGATGACCTGCGAGAGATAGTACGCGCACGTCCGCTCGGACATCTCGCTCGTGAGGGGGTCTTCGCAGCGCAGAGTTCCCTTGACCTCCACCAGGGTTCCGGGGGCCGCCGTCGCCGCGTCCGAAGCCTGGGAGGTCTCGGTGCTTCGCATCACCTCAGTTTTGCCGAGCTGCTTGCTCCGGAAATAGATAAGCACCCCGACGGCGACCCACGCCAGGATGCCGAAAGCCAGAAAAATTATCGCCAGAAACATACGTGCCTCCTCAATTCAGACAGTTGTTTTCGTTCTCGCCGACTGCTCATAGCGGGGTGACGGTTCCTTCGTATCTCAGACCCCTCACCTCCCCTTTTTCGCCCGCGTCGAGCGAGAAGACATCGTCGTCCCCGGAGAGTTCGACGGTTTCGTCCACCGTGAGCGGCTCGCCCGCCGAGACGCTTCCGAGGGAGAGTTCCTCGCCGTCCGCGCCCGGCGCGTACACGTCCGCCGCGCCTTCCTCGACCGAGATGCTCGCTTCCAACCGGTATTCGCCGCTGAAGTCGTCATAGTCGCTGAACTCGATGCCCATTCGCCCGCCGAGGGTTTCGGCCGTGCCTTCGCAGCTCGCGGCTCGCCCGGAGAAGAGACCCTCTGACGAGGAGCAGCTTTGGGAGTGGCCGCTCATCGTTCCGGTGCTCTCGCATCCGGCGAGGAGCGCGGCGCACAATGCGAGGAGCATCGCTCTCCGCGACGCTCGCGCAAACCCTTTTGACATCTTCATGCCGGTTCCTTTCGATCCTTCGCCCGCGGGGCGGAAACCGAAGTTCCCGCCCCATCCGCTCTTTGGGATACAGGATAGTTCCTCCGCGTCCCGGAGCGCATCACTCAAATGAGTGATTTTTACCGGATCCTGAAGTTCCAGACCTCCGATGCGCTCTTCTACTGCATCCAGAGGCTCGCTGCGTTGGCCGGGGCGCAAGACGAGGGACGCGCCATGACCACCGAACAGGCCGTATGCCCTGGAGACGGCGTGATCAGCGCGCGACGGGGTTTTCTCCGTCCTTCGCTGGTTTCGGGGCCTCCGCGATCGGGGCTAGAATACCGGCTTTGCCGCGCCGCGCCTTCACCCACAGAAAAGTGGCGAGTGTTCCGACGAGGATCGCTATGGGGACGAGAAGTCCGGCCTCGGGACCGAAGACGCCGCCCGTCCACAGCTCGGGGCCGCTCTGCTCCGTGGCGAGGAACGACGCGCCGAGGCTTTCGAGGCCGCTCACCGGGAAGCCGAAGACGTTCCCCTGAAAGAAATTCCACGTTATGTGCGCCCCGATGGGGATGGCGAGTTGCCCGGTCAACACGTATCCGACGCCGAGCAGGATCCCGGCGAACATTATATTCGTGGTGCTTATGAAGGTGGCGTTCGGGTTGCCGAGATGGAAGAACCCGAACGCGCCCGAAGTGAGGATCCAGGCCAGAATGACCGCGCCTTTCGGACCACCGAGAACCGGATAGTTCAAACCCTCGGCGATGTTCTTTAGCTGGTAGCCGCGGTAGAGGGCCTCTTCGTATATCCCGACGCACAGAAAGACGGCGACCGGCGGCAGGATCGCGATCCCAAAAGGCGTGCCCGGCAGGTTCGTCTCGAAGGAACCTGTGACTGTGATCCAGCCGAAAGAGAGCTGAATCAGGAAGATCCCACTCATCAAAAACGCCCCGAGAAAGAGGCCGAAACCGAGATCGAGCCACCATCCGGAGTTCACATCGAAGCCGTAGTCTCTGACGCGGCGTTTGTCGAGGAACCTTCCGGCGAGCCAGAGGCTTATGAAGATGGAGACCAGCGAGGCGAGAATGCCGATGAAGAAGGACGCCGGGGAGTCCGACCGGTTCTGCTGTCCGACGACGGCGGGTCCGAGCAGGTGCCACGCCGCCGCGAACAGGCTCGTGGTCATAGCCACGGCGAAGGCGAAGATGGCGAACTGTCCCAGAAGCCGCCACAGAGCGCGGGGCCGCCCTTCTTCGATGAAGAGGTTCACTCGTTACCCCTGTTGTTCGTGGAACTCCACGGTCGCGTCGAGGGCTCGTCGGTAGACCTGGATCCTCTCCCGATACCTCTCGACTTCCCCGAAGGCGTCTTTGTTGCCCCGCGCATCGAACCTCTTTTCGAGCGCGATGGTCGTGAAATACACCCCCCGGTAATACGGCACGAGTTTCTCCAGCGTCTGTGCCGGCTTGTTCGGGCGGACGCTCTCGACGCTGGAACCGACGACCCGGACTTTCGGCTCTTCCGGGGGCGGTTCTCCGGCCTGGAGCCCGTCGAGAGCCTCGAAAAGCTCCTCGTCTTCGGGACGGTCGGCGAAATCCTCGCCCGCGTAGAGGTAGCGGACGACGCCGGAGCCGTCAACGACGACGATGGACGGTACGGCGACGCTCTCTTTCTCGTTCCACAGCCCGAGGAGTTGCGCGAGTTCGCCGCGGGCGTCCGAGAGGAGGGGGAAAGGGAGGACGAGTTTATCCACCATCTTCAGGTTGTTCGCCGGAGGGTCCACGCTGATGCCGGCGAGCTGGACCCCTCGTTTCTCGAACTGCTGAAATTGCCTGGCGTAGCTGACCAGCTGCCCGTTGCAGTACGGTCACCAGTCGCCGCGATAAAAGACGAGCATCGCCGCCCCGAGTTCGAGCTGTCCAGAGAGGATCCAGGGCGACGCCTGCTGGTCCGGCAACTCGAAGTTCGAAAGCTTCTCCCCAACGTTTATGTTCGGCAAGTTTTCTCCCTCCATCTGGCGTCCAGAAGCTGAAAATGCGACTATACCATTCCGTCCGAGGGAGAGAGGTGGAAGACCGCGAAAGAGCTTTTTCGGTACGACGCTACGAGGCTTCCGAGGCTCGTGGGACGACGACTTCCACGACATAAGACCGGCAAACACCGCGCCGAACTGAAACGGATGCGCGCCGAGACTCCAGGGGCGTGAAGCTTCGACTCCTTCATTCTTTCCGCCGGTGAGTTATCATAAGGTGAGGATGGGTCCTTCCCTTTTCAGGAGCAGGATTGGAGATATTAGATAACCTCGGTTACGCGCCGTACGTCCCCGTGGCGGGGGTGGCGGCGATCTCGCTTCTGGCTCTCTTGCTGTTTTTGATCTTCTGGAGACGGGCCGCGCGCAAAAAGCGGGAGAGCGAAGATTTGAACAGGTCCATCGTCGAGCAGGTGGCCGATGGGATCCTCCTCTTCGACGCGGAGACGAAGATCATCCTCGAAGCGAACGCCGCGCTCCGCCGCGCTCTCGACTACGACGCTCAGGAGTTGAAAGGGCGCGAAATATACGACCTCATCGCCCACGAGCGGGAGAGCGTGGACGAAAACGTTGCTCTGACGCTCCGGGGAAACTCCTCTGAAAACGGCACGTCGATCGGGGAGAGGAAATACCGGCGCAAAGATGGAACGCTCGTGGATTTCGAGGTGAGCGCGGGCGTCGTTTCCCACGGCGGGAGGAAGGCGATCTGCGCGGTCGTCCGCGACGTCACCGGGCGCAAGGAGGCGGAGGAGCGGCTCCGGGAGGCCGAGGAACGCTACCGCGGCCTCGTGGAGCAGATACCGGCCATCGTCTATATAGAGGACGTGGAAACGCGGGCCACCGTCTACGACAGTCCCCAGATAGAGAGGATCCTGGGCTATCCCAGAGACACCTGCGAAAACGACCCCGGCTACTGGGAGAGCATCATCCACCCCGAAGACCGCGAACGGGTGGCGGTCGCCGAAAAAGAGTCCATCGAGAGCGGCTCGTTCGAGCTCGAGTACCGCGTCCACGCCAAAAGCGGCGAGGTCGTGTGGCTCCGCGACGAAGCCCGCATCGTCCACGACGAGGAAGGCAAGCCCCGGTTCTGGCAGGGCGCCATCTTCAACATCGCCGAGCAAAAACGCACCGAGAACGCCCTGCGCGAGAGCGAGGAACGCTACCGGAGCCTCGTCCAGCTCTCGCCGAACATTATCGCCGTCCAGAGCGGCGGAAACTTCGTCTACATGAACGCCGCCGGGATGGCGTTGCTCGGCGCCTCCGAAGCGGAAGAAATCATCGGCAAGCCCGTCATTGACTTCGTGCGCGATGACTACAAAAAGGCGGTGAGGCAGAGGATACGGAAGCTCGGCAGGGGCGAGTCGGTCGAGGCGATGGAGCAGAAATGGGTCGGGCTTGGGGGCGAGGAGATCGAGGTGGAGGCCGCGGCGGTTCCGATCTCCTACCGCGGAGAGCCCGCCGCCCAGATCGTCGTGCGCGACATCACCGGCCGCAAGAGGGCCGAGCGCGAAATGAACCGCCAGAAGGCCGAGCTCTCGCGCTCGAACGCGGAGCTTGAGCAGTTCGCCTACCTCATCGCCCACGACCTGCGCGCCCCGCTGCGAAGCCTCGACGGCTTCTCGCGCATCCTGCTCGAAGACTACTCGAACGAGCTCGACGACGAAGGTCGGGATTATCTGGAGCGCATCCGCTCCTCGTCGGAGAAGATGAGCGCCATGATCGACGAGCTGCTCAACCTCTCGCGCCTGATGCGCGCCGAGATGCAACGCGAAGAGGTGGACCTCTCCGAGATCTCCCGCTCCGTCGCCAGAGAGCTTCGCGCCGGCGACCCCGATAGAAGAGTCGAGGTCATCGTCGCGGGCGGCCTCAAAGCCGAAGGAGACAAACGGCTGCTCCGCATCGCGCTCGCAAACCTCATGGAAAACGCCTGGAAATTCACCGCCAGGAGCCCGAGAGCGAGGATCGTCTTCGGCATGATCGAGCAGGGAGGACAGCCCGTCTACTTCGTGCGCGACAACGGCACAGGCTTCGACATGGCCCACGCCGGAAAGCTCTTCGGCCCCTTCCAGCGACTCCACTCAGACGAAGACTTCGAGGGAGCCGGCATAGGTCTCGCCGCCGTCTCGCGCATAATAGACCGCCACGGAGGCCGGGTCTGGGCCGAAGGCGAAGTCGGCAAAGGCGCGACGTTTTATTTCAGCTTGTCAGCTTCTCAGCCCGTCTGATTCCCGGAAAGGCTGACCATGCGCTAGAGACGTAGCATGCTACGTCTCCACGAGACGGGAGGCGCGCCTCTGACCCAAGACGCTTTATGCGCGGCGAAGCCCCCAGGCGAAGCTGCTCACGCTTGCTCCCAGTACGTCACGGCGCCGCTTTTTCGCGTGACGAATTGCGCGCTGCCGTCCTGGCTGATAACGACCACGAGCGCGTTCGGCAAAGCTCCCGCGAGGCGGTAGGCGGAGCGGTGGCGGGTGCCTACGTTCTCGGTGGACTCCTCCACGGACCTTTCTCCTTCGAGGTCGAGGGCGCGGGCGACGGTCCTCACGTCGGGCAGGGAGCCGGATATTTCTCCTCCGAAGCCGAGAAGCTCGTAGCGTTTGCTCATCACCACCGCGCCGTCCACGTCGGCCAGGGAGGCGACGAGGTGCGAGACTTCGAAGACGGCCTCGTCGAGCTCCGCTATCTTGGGGTCTTCGCTCTCGCGGTACTCCCCCCAGCCGACGTTTCTCGGGTAAGAAACCTCTTCGCCTCTGCCGTGGACCTCGGCGAGGCGGTTCATTATCCCGACGAGGATGGCCCGGAAGCGGTGGCGCGGCGCGGCGTCGGCGAAGCGGTACTTGAAGGAGACGTAGCCGTTCTTTCTGGAGAATTCTCTGACGGACTCCAGGGGCACGAAGACGAGGGTCGCCCCGTGGCGGGCGTCTCTCAAAACCGAGATCATCCGCCTCAGAGCGTGCTGTCCGATGGCGTGGGTGAGGTCCGCGTCAAGCGGCGCCCAGGGTTCTCGCGCCCGGCTCCGGGCGACTATGTGGAGAGCGGATATCTCATCGACCACCTCTTCGAAGTCGTCGAGCATCCACTTCGAGGCGAACACGTCCATCTGCGCGCCGAGCAGCCTGCCTCCGTCGAGCTTCGCCAGGAACTCCGACCCCCGATAAACCTCCACCGTCCCCGGCTCCGTCACGTGGACGACCGGAGCGGGCGGCATGGGCGGCGCCTCGCTCCTCCCGCCCTGAGTGCGCTGCACCCAGCGGGGGCCGGAATAGACCATGCCCCAGATACGAAGCTTTCCGTCCTCGCCGGGACTCACCCCGAGCATGGCCCGGTAAAAATCCGCCGCCGGGGAGAGACGCCGGGTCTCATCCTCGTGGAACGGCCTGGGCCTGCTGAACTCCAGTCTGTGCAACCCCGAAGGCGGTCCCTCGTTCGGCGGGAACAGCTCCGGTCCGCCCAGGATCATGCGAAAGATTATGGGCCTTTCTTCCTCGCGCATCAAACTCGCCTGATAGCACACCGAGAAAACCCGCCTGAGCGTCGGAAGGTCCGGTGCCGAACGCGAGTCTCTCCACGCTCCGCGCACGAAATCCGCCAGGTCGCGCGGGTAAGAATGCGCTTCCTTATACAGCGTCGATTGCTCCATCTCGCTCAAATAATTACCCGCTTATCTTCTCATCCGCACAGAGTCCGACAGAGTATACGAAGTCCGGGAGGGCGCGTTTTGTGGTGACGTATACCGCCTGGATCAGAAACGCGGCGTCCTCGGCGGCGCGGTACTCCACAATAATTCGACCTCCCCATCCGTGAGGCCGTGAGCGGGACGGGAAGGTTTTATTTCCATCGGCTGGGGCGAGAAATTGTGACGCCATCTTTCTTCTTGATGGTTTCGGGGAGCGGTAATGGTTCAAGCTAGAGAGGTGCGGCACACTCACCACCATGGTTACGATTCAGATTACATGCCACCATTGCCACAGCGAAAACGTCATTCGCAACGGGATGACCTCCAACTCCAAGCAACGCTTCTTGTGCGAGGATTGCGGCAAGAACTCTCGCGAGAATCCCCAGCCAAACGGCTACACCGAAGAGAAGCGCGAGGAGATCCCGCGCGCTTACCAGGAGAGATCGAGCCTGCGCGGACTTTCCCGGACCTTTGGCGTCTCGCGCAACACCGTGACGAGTTGGCTCAAAAAAAGCGCCAGGCACTCCCCGAGTTGAGCGAGACGCTGGCCGGAGCTTCGCTGGACCCCGACGATCCGGAGGCGGCCACTCTGGAGTTGGACGAGTTGTGGTCGTTCGTTCTCAAAAAGACGCGCAAACGCTGGATTTGGCTGGCGTTGCGCCGCAAGAGTCGCCAGGTGGCGGCTTATTTCATCGGCGACCGGAGCGAAGGGAGTCGCCGCAAGCTGTGGGAGAGAGTGCCACAGGCTTATCGTGGGATGAGGCGGTGGGCAAGGAGAGCGGAGAGACGGCGCGCGTCGAGAGATGGAACAACACTTTAAGGCGAAGGCTTTCGCGCTTTGTGCGAAAAAGCCTCTCGTTCTCCAAATCGGATCGGATGCGCGAGATTTGCTTGCGGCTCTTTCTACACCGCTACAATCTCTCTCATCTACCATGATTGATCCACTACCG
>JBOHBL010000936.1:0-4469 GCA_050698295.1 Rubrobacteraceae bacterium
GGCGTATCCCGCGCGGGCCAGCCCCCGCGCGAGCCGCCGCACGGTCGGCTCGTCGTTTCCGGGCGGGACCGCGCCGTTCATGAAGACGAGAGCGGGGTATGGACCTTCGCCTCCCGGCCTCGCCACGAGCGTCGGGACGCCTGTGATGGTTGTTTCTTCAATAGTCGGCTCGTTGGTCAGGGTCTCTGCGAGGGGTGTGAGGACCGGTGGTTCGAGGACGGAAGAGAGGACGATCGCGGCTCTGTACTGAGCGGAGATCGCGGGCCGGAAAATCACCCCGAGGACCGCGACGACGATCAAAACGAGCAACAAGACGAAGCGAAGCCGGAACCTTCTCCCCTTCCGACCTTTCTCCTCCATCTCCTCTCCCGGATCTCGCCGCTCGTAGTTTACTACCGGCGCGTCTCTACAGGAGGACGGCCTCGAATTCGATCTCGGCGTTGAGCGTGGCATGGACGGAACAATATTTCTCGTGGGAGAGCGACACCGCGCGATCGAGCTGTTTCTTCTCTATCCCTTCCCCCCCGACGATGTGACGGACCATTATCTTCGTGTACCTCCTCGGATGGGCGCGCGGCGTTTTTCGAGGATTTGCGCGACGTCGAGGGGGCGCAGGCTCCCAGAGAGACGAGAAGCGCCTCCATCGGACGCATCCCGACGGAGGTTTCGTCCTCGTTCCCGTCGATCAGTATTTGGTCTTTGGCCAGGTTCTTTCCGACGCAGCGGTCTCCTCCGATGCCGCTTATTTCGATCCTGTTGACACCCGCCATTTTCACCTCCGTCTTCTGGAGCCGCTCTCTCTCGTAAAATCTCGAATCCATTTGCGAACGTCGGGATCAAACACGGACGTTGATAGATACCCGCGCCGCAGGGTTCTTATACGGGCCAAAGCAAAGGTTGCTTCTCGTGAAGCCGGAGCGGGTAAAGATATGATAATGGATCCCACACAGGAGGGAACGATGTCCCTGACGATGTCCACAGGCCCGTTCGGACCGAAGAGAGACGGTGAGTTCAATTTCGACACTTCGGTTTTGAAGCCGCACACTCTGTACTTCGAGGGATCTCCGAAGAGGGCGCGAGCCGTCTTCGGGGGCGAAGTCGTCGCCGACAGCCGGAGGGCGAAGCTCTTGTTCGAGACCGGCATGCTGCCCGTGTACTACTTCCCGCAAGAAGACGTGAGGATGGACCTCATGGAGTCCACGGACCACACCACGCATTGTCCATTCAAGGGGGATGCGTCGTACTGGACGATCCGGGTCGGAGACGAAGTCGCGGAGAATGCCCTCTGGGGCTATCCGGAGCCGAACCGGGAATCCGGCTGGCTCGCGGGTTACGTAGCCTTCTACGCGGATGAGATGGACAAATGGCTCGAAGAGGACGAGGAGATCATCGGCCACCCCCACGACCCTTACCACCGGGTGGACGTGCTCCAGAGTTCGCGCCGCGTCAAAGTGAAGGTAGACGGCGAAACCATAGCCGAGACCACCCGCCCGAAGATGCTCTTCGAGACAAACCTCCCGCCAAGATACTACGTCCCGCCGGAGGATATAAGGACGGACCTCCTCGCCCCGAGCGAGACGAAGACCGTCTGTCCGTACAAAGGCGTCGCGTCTCACTGGTCGATCAAGGTGAGCGGCGAGCGAACCGAAGACGCCGTCTGGAGCTACCCGGAGCCGCTGCCGGAGGCCGAGCGGGTAAAGGACCACTTCTGTTTCTACGAGGGAAAGGCGAGCGTGGAGGTCGAGTGAGCGCGAATCGTTGAGTCGCGCATTTACCCCAGAGCCATGCCTTTCTTGCGGAGCTGCTCGATAGCGTCTTCGGTCTTTTCGAGACCTTCGAGATCCATGCCCCGGAGAACTTCCGGGGACTTCGTGAACTGGATGTCTCCGTACTCGACCACCTGCCAGTAGTTTCCCCACGGGTCGCGAAAGTCGAGGCCGCGTCCGGGAAGCAGTTCGGCGTCGGTCCCTTCGAGAGCTTGCCGGACTTCCTCCCGGTCGTCCACGACGAGGCCGATGTGGCGGTGGGTGTCCGGACTTTGGGTTCTTCCCTCGGAGATCGCCAGAAACTGGTCCCCGGCGTCGATGAAGGCCATCTTTGGCGCGCGTCCGCGAAGCTCGAAGTCGAAGAGGCGGGAGAAGAATGCGAGGGCTTCTTCGATGTCGTCCACTTCGACGGCGACGTGGTTGAAGCCGACGAGGCGCGCCACGGCTACTCTTTCCCCGCGGCCTTCTCCACGTCGGCGACCGTGATCCTGTCCCGCGAGCCGGTCCCCTCGATGCCGACGAGGTTCACGCCGAGTTCCTTCGCCTTGCGCTCGGCGGACTGGGTAGCCTTCGGCTTCTTCGTGTTCGGTTCCGACGCCGACTTCCCATCTTCATCCGCGACGATCTCATCGTCTGCGGATATCGTCGGCGTGGCCGGTTCCGGCTCGTCTCGAAGTTCTTCGAGGAGGGTTGTGATCTCCTCCCGCGAAGCGGCCTGGCTCTCCCGAATTTCCTCGACCTTCCCGGCGAGCGCCTCGTTTTGCTCCTGAAGCTTCTCGACGGCCTTCCTGAGCTTCTTCAGGCCCTTTTTCTTCGCCACGTCCCTCGACCACCCTTCACGCAGGTATCCAGCAAATACACTCTACAACAGAAGAGCGAGGAATCGAGAAAACAACCACTCGCCACTCACTATTCACCACTCACCGCGAGCGAAGCGAGCCTACCACACGGGTTCGGCGGCGAGGATGGCCTGGGCGCGTCTGGCGTAGACGGGCCGTGAGAAGCGGTAGCCCTGCACGTAGTCGCAGCCCATTTCCCTGAGCGTGTCGAGTTGTTCGGTGGTTTCGACGCCTTCGGCGACGACGTCCATGCCGAGCTCGTGGGCCATGGTGAGGATGGTGCGCGATATTTCGGCGTTCTCACCCTCCTCGCAGATGCCGCTGACGAAGGAGCGGTCCACTTTGAGGGCGTCCACGGGGAGGCGGTGCAAGAGGCTCAGGGAGGAGTATCCGGTCCCGAAGTCGTCTATGTGGACCCGAACGCCGAGTTCCCGGAGGTTTCCGAGGGTCTTCGTGGCGGTCTCGGCGTCCTCCATGACCGCGCTCTCGGTCAGCTCGATGACGAGGGCGTGTCCGGGCAGCCCGGTTTTGGCGAGGACGTTGGAGATCTCACCCGGCAGTCCCGGACGGGCGAGCCCCAGCGGCGAGAGGTTGACGTTGACCGTCGGGGGGTAAGGGTCTCGAAAGTTCTCCCTCCAGAACGCCGTCTGGCGGCACGCCTCGCTCAGGACGAAGCGGTCGATGTCGTGGATGATGCCGGTCTCCTCGGCGAGCTTCATGAAGGCGTCCGGGGAGAGAAGCCCCCGCTCGGGATGCGCCCACCTCACGAGCGCCTCGAAGCCGGAGACCCCGCCGCTCGCGAGCCAGACGATGGGCTGGTAGTAGACGACGAACTCCTCCTGCTCGACGGCGCGGCGCAGGTCGGTCTCCAGCCTGAGCAGCGATATCGCCTTCTGCCGCATCCTGGCGTCGAAGACGACGTGGCGCGCCTTGCCCTTGTCTTTGGCGCGGTACATCGCGGTGTCGGCGTCCCGGAGCAACTCCTCCGGCTCCTCGTAGCCCTCCGGGCTGACGACCACCCCGATGGAGGTCGTGGCGTACAGCTCGTGTCCGTGCAGCCTGAAGGGCGAACTCAACACCTCCTGAATGCGCTCGGCCAGCCGCTCGGCGTCCTCGGGAGACGCCCCCTCCAGGAGCATCACGAACTCGTCGCCGCCCATGCGCCCGATGGTGTCACCGGTTCGGATGCACGAGGAAAGCCTGCGCGCCACCGCCTTGAGCAGTTCGTCGCCCAGAGTGTGACCCAGGGAATCGTTGACGTGCTTGAAGCGGTCGAGGTCCAAAAACAGGAGGGCGAAAGGACGGCCGGCGTCCGATCTGGCGCGCTCCATCGCAAGGGCGAGGCGGTCGGTGATCAGGGCGCGATTAGGCAGGTCCGTGAGGGCGTCGTGCGTGGCCTCGTACCCCAGCCGCTCCTCGGCGAGCCGCGCCTGAGCGAGCGTGGCCATCAATCGCGTCCGGAACTGCCAGAGCTCCAGCAACAGCAACGCCGTGGCGGCCGCGAGGGTCGTGGTGACGAAAGCGGCGTCCAGCGCGGGATGTGGCTCGTTGGGAAGTCGCATCAACAACCAGGCGCCCGTGAGGGCGGCTACGACCACCGACAGCCAGGCCGCCGCGATCAGCGGCTTGAGGACTCGTTTGTCGGCATACGGCAGCGCGATGCCCACACTCACCAGCGGCGTGACCGCGAGCGCCGGGAATATAGTCGGCCAAAGCGCCATGACCGCGAGGCCGATGCCGAGGATCGCCGAGCATACGACCGCAACCACCGTTTGGCGGTTATCTTGCCTGAGACGCCAACGCGCCGTACTCACCAGGACAGCAAATGCAAGTACCAATGCACCGATCATGCCAACTCTCTGGT
>JBOHBL010000937.1:0-1092 GCA_050698295.1 Rubrobacteraceae bacterium
CCGTCCCGCGTCCCGGTGCTCACAGGGTCCCCGCCCAGAGAGAGGATCGGGTCTTCTCCCGCCGACTCGCGTTCGCCATTCTCCCCACCCTCGGCGATGACCACGAACCTTCCCTCGGACTCCTTGCGGACCTCGACTTCACCCTCGCTCATCCCTCCCAGCAGTTCGCGGGGTATAAGAAGGCCGTCTTTCGTGATCCTCGTCTTCATCATCTTATTATTTCACACTTCGCCTGCTTGACTCACGGTTTGCCCGACGCCGAATCGCAAATCCCGCATCCTCCGTCGAGAGAGCCACCCTCAGGCGGCGGAATAGACCTCGCGCCAGCTCCAGAGGCGCACGCCGTAGAAGCCGGGGCGGTTGAGGACTTCGTCGGAAGCGAGGGGTTCTGGACTGCCGTTTATCTTGATCGTCCCGGAGGCGTTGACGAAACCGTCCAGGCAGGTGTTGCCTCCAACGTTGTCTGACTCGCCTTCCTCGTATATGCCGCCACGGACTATCGCAACACCCTGGAGACAAGCTCTGTTCTGCGTCATCTTGAAGTTGCCGCCGTTGACGACCAACGTGCCCTTCACGGGTGGGTCGCTGTCGCTTCCGACCTTCCACTCCACCCTGTTTGTGCCGCTTGCGCCGGTGTACTCCACGAACACCACCGTTGTATGCGTGGAGTTGGCCGGCCATGCGAAATCCGACCCCGCATCCACCTTTCCACCGGAGGAAGTATAGTAAAGACCGTTGGCTTTCGCCTCGTCTCGCAGGAAGTCCATGCGATCCTGATCTTGCTGTCCCGTCTGCGCCTCGACGTCGAAGGGAAACGTTATTTGGCCGTCGGTCGGATTGTCCCGCACGAACCCTGTCCCGCTATCGTAATCCCTGCCGGCTACCTCGCTGCCTCCTGTAATACTTTCTGGCGTCCCAATCCCAGCCATCGTTGTGCCTCGGGCCGTCGGGTTGAAGTCGTTCTGCCAATCGCCGTAAGCAAGGTCTTCGCCTTGAAGCACGTTGCCACCGCCTGGGCAACCGGACCCCCCGCCGCTGTTGCCCGTGTCTATGTCGTCGAGCGAGAAGAGGCTTACGTTCGATATACAGGAG
>JBOHBL010000938.1:0-2517 GCA_050698295.1 Rubrobacteraceae bacterium
TGAACGTTCCGGGCCTGAAAGTGATCACCCCCGCCTCGCCCGCCGACGCCAAAGGTCTCCTCCGAACCGCCATAGACAGCGAGGACCCCGTTCTCTGCTTCGAGGCCGTCCCTTTGTGGGGGACGAAGGAGGACGTGGACGAGGACGAATACCGTATCCCCTTCGGCTCCGCCCGGACGCTTCGAGAGGGCGACGACATCACCATAGTCGCCATCTCCGGCTCCGTCATCGAAGCGAAGGCGGCGGCGGATGAACTCGCCGAGGAAGGCATATCCGCCGAGGTCATTGACCCGCGTACGCTCGTCCCGCTCGACTGCGAGGCCATCATTCGCTCGGTGGAGCGGACGGGGCGGATCGTGATCGCCGAGCCGGCGCATCGCACGTGCGGGGCGGCGGCGGAGATATCGGCCATAGTCGCGGAGGAGGCCATCCATTCTTTGCGCGGCCCGGTGCTTCGGGTGACGGCGCCGGACATGCAAATCCCATTCAGCCCGAAACTCGAAAGCCTCCTTTATCCGACCCGAGAGAAGATCTCCGACGCGGCGAGGCGCGTCCTCGGAGAGGCGCCCCGAGGACGGCGGCATTCCGGCGAGCCGGGCGTGTACGCGGACTCTAAAAAGGCGCCGCGATGAAAGCCGACGGACGACGTGAGCGAGGAGGGAAATGAAGGTCGAGGTATTGCTTCCGCAGTGGGGGATGGGGATGAGCGAGGGAACCGTCGTCGAGTGGCTGAAAAAGGTCGGGGACGAGGTGGCCGAGGACGAGCCGATCGCGGAAGTCGAGGCCGAGAAGGTGACGGAGGTTCTCGAAGCGCCGGAGAGTGGGACGCTCGTTGAAATAATCGTAAAGGAGGGTGAGACGGCGAAAGTGCGAACGGCGCTGGCGATCATCGAGCCGGCATAAGTCAGCGGAAACACGGGCTTCGGTGGGGTAGAGACGCAGCATGCTACGTCTCTACAAAACGAGGAGAGGAGGAGTCGAGATGGCTTTCGATATACAGAAAAGCACGATGACGCGCCGGAGGATGCTCCGGAATATGGGGTTCTTGGGTCTCGGAGCGATGAGTCTCCCTGTTCTCGGGGGGTGCGGAGGTGGCTCGGACGGCGGAGGTGGAGGCAATGGCGGAGGAGAGACGATCCGGATCGCCTCCATCCGGTGGAGTTCGGAAGACATTTTCTTCAACGCGGTTCAATACGGACAGGAACTCGAAGTCGAGCGTCTCCGGGACGAAGAGGGGATAAACGTCGAGTTCACCGTTTCGGCGGCGAGCGACGAGAGCGAGCAAGTGAACGCGATGCAAACCCAGCTCGACAGCGGCGTTCAGGGAATCCTTCATACCCCGTGGCGCGGGGAGGCGATGATACCGCTCCTCACGCAAGCGCGAGACCGGGAGATCCCCGTCGTTACGCACAACCTCATCGTGCCGGAGGCTCCGCAAAACCACGTCGCGGTGGACAATGTGGAGGCCGGGCGCCTCGCCGCCGAGTCGCTTGTCCGAAGGCTCGAAGAGCTTCGAGGCCCGGACTGGATGGAGGAGGAAGGTCTCATCATCGCGACGCGGTGCTTCACCACCGAGGCGTTCGACATCGCGCGCTTCACCGGCTTCGAGGAGGTGATGAATCCCATCTTCGAGGAACACCCGAACCTCACGCTCGAAGTCTTCGAGACGGACTGCGACGCCGGAGAGGCGCGAACCGGCGTGGACGACCTTCTTTCGAGGTATGGCAACGACGCGCTCATGGCGATTTGGAGTATCGAGGGAACCGGGGCGGTCGGTGGGATCATACCCGCGCTCGACTCGCGAAATCTCATGTTCCCGGCGGACGACCCGAAGCACATCCCGCTCACGAGCATAGACGGCACGGGGCCGGAGATGGAGGCGATCTCGCGCGGACAACTCGACCACGCCTCGCAACAGCCGACCGTCGGCGAAGGCATCATGAGCATGCGCCTCCTCGTCGAGATCATCCAGAACGGAGGCGAAATCCCCGACGATTTGAGCGGCCCCACCGTCTATGAGGACGCCGAGGAAGTCTGGCAGCCGCTCGACGTGGTGGAGGACGACCGCTTCGACGGTCTCTGGTACCAGCTCCCCATCGTCGAGATACCGAGGGACATTCCGCCCGACAGCCCCGACTCGTGGCCGAACCAGATCGAGGGCGAAGTCGAAGGCGCTTCGACGGAGTGCGGCTGTGGACCCGAGACGGCATAGAAAGGAGGGTTCGTCCCAATGATGCGTCAGGAATCCGAGGGGGGCATTCCGGCTCCGACTGTCGGCGTGTCGTATCGGGTCGAAGGTTTGACGAAGACCTTCCCCGGCGTCGAGGCGTTAAAGGACGTCTCGATGGAGGTGAGGGAGGGGGAGATCCACGGCATCGTCGGAAAGAACGGGGCCGGGAAGTCGGTTTTGATGAGCGTCCTCGCCGGACTCATCCCCGCGACGGCGGGTGAAATTCGCATACGAGAGAAGTCGGTGGACGTTCGTCGTTACAACACGCCTCGGGCGCACTCCCTCGG
>JBOHBL010000939.1:0-3819 GCA_050698295.1 Rubrobacteraceae bacterium
CGCCGGTGTGAAGGTCCCAGAGTTTGATCTCCCCGTCCGCGCCGCCAGAGGCGAGGAGCCGGTTGTCGGAGCCTACGGAGACGGAAAAGACCCAGTCCGAGTGGTTGAGGTTGTGGAAAGGTTCCCCGTTGGGGAGCTTCCAGATCCTTATGCTCTTGTCGAAGCCGCCGCTGACGAGAAGTTTTCCGTCGGGGCTGAAGGTCACGGAGCTGACTCTGCCCGTGTGCCCGGCTAAAGCGCCGACCGGTCGCCCGGAACCCGCGTTCCATCCCCGGAGCATGTGATCGGAGCCGCCGCTGGCGAGAAATTGTCCGTCCGGGCTGAACGCCACGGAGTGGACCTCGCCGGAGTGTCCGCTCAAAGCGTGGGCAAGAACGAATTCTTCGGGATCCCCCACGGGTTCGGGCTTCCGGCGACCGAGGACCGCTTCTTTGGCATCGCCCATGACTTCGCGTTCGGCTCTGGAGCTTTGATCTCGGTCCACCCCCAACTCCTCGGCCAGCGCGTCGAGCCACTCCACCTCCACCCCGTCGAGCTTTCCGTCCGCCCAGACCATCTCCACCGCCTGACGATACCGCCGGAACAGGAGTTCCTCTTTGGAGGCCCCCAGGACCCGGACTTCTACCTCCCTGGTCTCCTCCATGTTCAAACGGAGCTGATCCGCGAACGCCTCCAGCCGATCCACCTCCACCTTGTTCAATTTCTTGTCCCGAACCACCTCGACCGCGCCTTTATATTGCTCGATCTGCGACGGCGCGACGCGGGCCGGCGCTCCGGTTCGCGCCGCGCTCGGCGAGGATTTCACTCCCCACAAGACGTTCGTGTAGTGAGCCGCGCCGAGGGCGACGGCCACGTCTTTTCTGTCGAAGCCGAGCGGGTTTACCGGCAGGGTTTCTTTGAGCATGCGCGTCACCAGCGGTACGCGGGTGGAGCCGCCGACGAGCACGACGGTGTCCACTTCGTGGTCGGAGATGTCGGCTTGTTTGAGGATCTCCCCGGTCAGGCGCGCGCTGGTCTCGACGTACTCGCTTATAAGCTCCTCGAACATCCGGCGGTCCACCTCGTGCTCGAAGCGCACCGGACCGTTGCCCGTGGGCAGGTAGTTGCTGAACTTGCTCCGTTCCTGGTAGGTCAGGCTCTCCTTTCGACGGCGGCACGCTCGCAGAAAGCTGAGATCCACCGAGCCCGTCAGGCTTATGGGGCGGTTCAGGTTTTCGCGGGCGACCTCGTCGCAGTGATGGTAGAGCGCGAAATCGAAGTCGTCCCCCCCGCAGCGTTCCATGCCCTTTGGCTCCATCGCCACGTGGAAGGATTCGTCCTCGCTGTCGAGCACCGCCAGATCGAAGGTGCCGCCCCCGAGGTCGTAGACGAGGACGTGCCTGCCCACATCCAGCCCCGCCCGCGCATAAGCCAGAGCCCCGGCGACCGGTTCTTCCAGGAGTGTCACCTCGGTAAAGCCCGCGAGACGGCCGGCGGCTTCGATCTTCTGCCGTTGCAAGACGTTGAACTCGGCGGGACAGGTGATGACGGCCCGCTCGATCTCTTCGTGGAAATGACCTTCTTCGGCGTCGCGTTTGATCTTTTTCAGGATCTCGGCCGCCACGTCCACGGGTCGGACGTAGCGGCCTCCGGGGAGGGCTATCCTGGGCGGGGAGAGCAGGTTGCGCTTGATGCTCGAAACGGTTCGCCGAAAGACCTCGTCGCGCCGGGACTTATCCGTCGATACGTCCTGGAGCAGGTTCTCGACGGGCTCTCCGACGAGGGTGCCGCCATCCTCGTCGAAATAGACGAGCGAGGAGGTCTTGGGTTGACCTTCGGCGTTCAGTATGACCTCGGCGTCGCCGGTGCGCGGGTCGTGCCAGGCGACGCTGGAGTTGGTGGTGCCGAAGTCTATGCCGATGGACGGAACGTTCTCGCTTATGGTTCCAAACCTCCAACGCGACGGCCTACGTCGCCGCCGATGTTCGCGGCGTCTGGTTTTGTCCCATCGCGCCTCCGAGGGACTTGCCTACATTATCCCACACCGCCAGTTGCTCCTGGAGCTTTTTCGCGCGATTTTCGCGGTCGCCGTGCCCCAAAGTCATGGACTCTTTCAAGCGCGCTATCTCCGCCTGAGACTCCTTCGATTTTTTCTCGACGAGTTCGCGAACGTACTCGCTGACGGTGAGGTCGAGGTTCCTGAAATATTCGTCCACGCGGCTGAAGCTCCCGGCGGCGAGGTCCACGTCGAAGAAGTACCGGCGCGCTTTCTGAAACTGTTCGGCGAGGCGTATTTTCAGTTGTTGCTGGGAGGCCGTCACCTGACCTTTGAAAGCGCCTCTCACGCCGCCGCCGAGCAACGCCACGAGGAGCGGCACGGCAACGAACGGCATCACCGGCGCGGTCAGCACCGCCGCGGCCGCCGTGGGCGCGACCAGCGACGCCATCCCGCTCACCCCGAGGACGAGCATCCCTCCGCCCGCCGCGCTGCGAAGCGCGGTGAAATAGTCGCGCTTGAATTTCTCTCCGGGGTCTCCGGTGGAGGGAAAAGCGGACAAATCCGAGGCGTCCACCGGAGCGCCGATGTCGTCCACGGCGTCCGCAAACGGACCGAGGAGGACGACGCACCGGCGCTGGACCTCGTCGCAGATACGCGCCCACTCGTTCATGGCCGTCGTGATGATCTCACCCGGCATCTCCTCGGCGACGCGGTTCGCTTGCTTTAAGGACTTCACCTTCTCTATCTTCGCTTTCTGCGCAAGCTCGATGTCGCTGCCGGGTTGCATGACGTTGGTGAAGCTCTGCTTTCCGACGGCGATGGCCCGCTGCAACCCCTCACGAAGCTCCCGGTACTTTTGTCCCTGTATCCCCCACTCCGAATCGAAGCGCCGCTTGCCTTCGACGGCGATCTTTTGCATCTCCGCCTGTTGTTCTTTAGATTCCGCACTCAATCCGGCCAGCCGTCCGGCGAGCGCCTTGCGGGAGGTGGCGTGGTAGTTGGCGGCCACCGACAGCGCCTCGGCGGCTCGTCCCCGACCCGACACTCGGGCCAGAAACGCCTCAAGCGCGGACGAAAGCTCGTTGTAGCGGCTCGCCATGAGGTACGCCTGCTTCATCTTCTCGTCGGCGGAGGCGGCGGCGCGGAGGTTCGTGCTCGAGATCGGCCACACGCGGGTGTCGGTCAGGCGGCCTTTGAAACTCTGGGCGAGGATCTCCTCATTTCGCCTTTGAATGGACTGCCAATCGTCGCGGGCGTACTGGTCGATCTTCGTCTGGATGAAAAAGATGTTGTTCGTGATGGTCAATATCTGCTCGATGAACTTCAGGTCTTCCTCGATGACCGGCTGGCTCGATTCGAGGACGAAAATAACCGCGTCGGCCTCCGGGACGAAGCGGTGCGTGATGCGGGCGTGTCCGGCATACAATGCGCCGAGGCCCGGAGTATCCAGAACAGAGACGCCTTTCGGCAAGAATTGGACGGGAACGTCCACCTCGATCCAGCGAATGATCTCCTCCGGCGAGGGGACGATCCCGGCGTCGATCATGACCTGCGAGCCGTAGTTCGGAAGTTCCTCGGCGGCTATCTCCCGCGCCGAGCCGTCCTCGAATCGAAGACGATACGACTCGCGCTCGGAGGGGCGGATGCTGAAAACCTGGCTCGTCGCCACGTCCACGTCGGTCGGGAGGATGTCGCGCCCGATCAAAGCGTTCACGAAGGTGCTTTTCCCGCGCTTCGCCTCCCCCACGACGAGTACCTTGTACGAGTTTTCCTTCAGCTTTTCGCGATATTGCGCCAGCGCGGGCGGGGGAGCCGCCAGCTCGAACTCGCCGGCCTTCGAG
>JBOHBL010000940.1:0-1799 GCA_050698295.1 Rubrobacteraceae bacterium
CGGCATCCAGGCCGCGAAGGCGGGCGAGTTCGCGGCGCTGGGCATCGCGCGCGCGGACGACGAGGAGGCGCTGGCCGAGGCAGGGGCGGACCTCGTCGTCACTTCGCTCGACGACGTCTCGCTCGACGCCCTCTCCGAGGGCCGCCTGGAGGAAGTGAGCGTGCGATGAGCGCCCGGTATTCTGTTTCTCTGGGCAGGTACGAGGAGTCCGTGGCGAACGCCCTCGGCGAGCTGCGCGACGAGCGGGTCGTGGAGCGTATGTGGGAGGGCGACCACACGGTTTGGGGGCCGGAGCCGGACGAGATAGCGAACCGCCTCGGGTGGCTGGAAAGCCCCGAAAACACGGAGAAGGCGCTGCCGGAATTGCTCGGCCTCGCCGAAGCCATTCGCGAGGGAGGTGTCGAGCACGTCCTTTTGATGGGGATGGGGGGATCCAGCCTCGCACCCGAGGTCTTCGGCCTCGCCCTCGGAGGCAGGGACGGCTATCCGGATCTCGATGTCCTCGACAGCACCGACCCCGAGGCCGTGCTTCGCCACGCCGGAGGGCTCGACCTCTCGCGCACGCTGTTCGTCGTCTCCACGAAGTCCGGCGGCACGGTCGAGACGTTCTCCTTCTTCAAGTTCTTCTACAATCGCGTCGTGGAGGAGGTCGGCGAGGAGCGAGCCGGGTCTCGCTTTATCGCCATCACCGACCCCGGCAGCGGCCTCGCGGACACCGCCGAAAAGCACGGCTTCCGGGCCACCTTCCTCAACGACCCGAACATCGGGGGACGTTACTCGGGGCTCTCGCTCTTCGGCGCGTTGCCCGCGGCTTTGATCGGGGTGAACGTGTCGAGGCTGCTCGACGCCGGACACGCGGCCGCCCGCGAGTGCGCCGAACCGGCGAGCGAAGCGAACCCCGGCGCGTGGCTCGGGGCGGCGAGGGGGGAGCTCGCGAGGAATCACGGGCGAGACAAGCTGACCGTCCTCGCCTCTCCTTCTGTGGCGCCCTTCGGCCCGTGGGTGGAGCAACTCGTCGCCGAGAGCACCGGCAAAGACGGCGTCGGCATCCTCCCCGTCGTCGAGGAGCCGCTCGCGGCGCCGGAGGCGTACGGTGATGATCGCTTCTTCGTCCGCATGGCCCTCCGCGGCGAGGAGGGCGGCGAGACGGAGAGGCTGCTCGATGAGCTTCGGAACCTCGGACATCCGGTCTTCGAGATCGCGCTCGACGACGCGTATGACCTCGGCGGCGAGATGTTCCGTTGGGAGGTGGCGACGGCGGTGGCCGGGCAGAGGCTCGGCATCAACCCCTTCGACCAGCCGAACGTCGAGTCGGCGAAAGCGCAGGCGAGGAAGATGGTCGCCGAATACCGGGAGAGGGGCGAGCTTCCCGAGCCGGAGCCGACGGTCGAGGAGGGGGAAGTGGCCGTGTATTTATCCGGGGAGGCATCGAGCGTGGAAGGCGCGCTCGGCGGTTTCTTCGATGGGGTCCGGCCCGGCGACTACGTCGCGTTGCAGGCATACCTGCCGCCTTCGGAGGAGGCGACCGCAGCTTTGCAACACATGCGAGCCAGTCTCCGGGACCGCTTCGGCGTTGCCGCCACCGCAGGATACGGGCCGCGCTTTTTGCACTCCACGGGGCAGTTGCACAAAGGCGACGGCGGCAACGGGCTGTTCGTCCAGATCACCGCTGAAAACGACGAAGATGCTCCCATCCCGGACGAAGCCGGCGAGAAGGAGGCGGCGCTCACCTTCGGGGTTCTCGAGGCGGCGCAGGCCCTCGGTGATCGACGGGCGCTGCTCGACGCCGACCGGAGGGT
>JBOHBL010000941.1:0-1284 GCA_050698295.1 Rubrobacteraceae bacterium
CCCTCGGACACGGCGCGAATCCCGAAAGGGAACGCCCTCGCGTTCGTCACCGCCGAGGGATCGAAGACCTCCCACGTCTCCATAATGGCCCGCTCGATGGGCATTCCCGCCGTCGTCGGAGTCGGAGAAGCCCTCGAAAGTGCATTCGAGGCGGAGACCCTCGCCGTGGACGGCAACGAAGGATACGCCGTCGCCGACCCCGACACCGACACCATCTCCGAGTTCGAGAAGCTCTCCGAGGCCGCCGCCGAAGAGCGCGCCGCCCTCGAAGAATACAAGCACGTCGAAGCGCGAACCTCCGACGGTCGCCGCATCGAGGTATCCGCGAACATCGGCTCGGCGAAGGACGCGAAGGATGCGCTCGAATGGGGAGCCGAAGGCATCGGCCTCTTCCGCACCGAGTTCCTTTTCATGGAGAGGGATTCCCTCCCCACCGAGGATGAGCAATACGAGGCGTACCGCGAAGTCGCCGAAGCCTTCGGGGAGAAGCCCGTCATCATCCGCACCCTCGACGTGGGAGGGGACAAAGACCTCCCCGGAGTCGAGCAGCCGGTGGAGGAGAACCCGTTTCTCGGGTGGCGCGGCATAAGGATGTGCCTCGACGTGCCGGAGATTTTCAAGCCGCAACTTCGGGCGATACTCCGGGCCGCCTCTCACGGAAACCTCAAAATGATGTTCCCGATGATCGTGCAGGCCGGGGAGGTGCGCGCCGCGAAGGAACTCTTCGAGGAGTGCCGAAAGGAACTCGAAAGCGAAGGAAAAGAATACGGGGAGGTCGAGGTCGGCATCATGGTCGAGACTCCGGCGGCGGCTTTGTGTGCTTCGGAAATCGCGCCGGAAGTGTCGTTCTTCTCCATCGGTACGAACGACCTCGTGCAATACACGCTCGCGGCGGATCGGGGAAACGAGAAGCTCGAAAGGCTTCAAAGCGCGGATCATCCGGCGGTGATGGCGGTGATCGAGATGACATGCCGGGCCGCGAAGGAGGGCGGCGTGTGGGTCGGGATGTGCGGCGAGGCGGCCTCCGATCCGGAACTCATCCCGAGGCTCGTCGGAATGGGAATCACGGAACTCTCGATGAGCGCGCCCTCCATACCGAGGGCGAAGAAAGTGGTTGGCTCGCTTCGCTCTGGGTCGCTTCGCTCCGGGGAGTGGGGAGTGGGGAGTAGGGAGTAGGGAAAGACGGCGGAGCGGAGAAGCATCCGCCACCGAAGTTCCGGTCGAGTCCGGTGAGAGTTTGTCGAGAAGGGTGGCGAAGGTTTCGTGGAAAAGAGAGTCGAGAGT
>JBOHBL010000942.1:0-1204 GCA_050698295.1 Rubrobacteraceae bacterium
CCCCAGAGCGACCTTTACTCTTTGGGCATCGTCCTCTACGAGATGCTCACCGGAAAGCTCCCGTTCGCAGCCGACACGCCTATCGGTATGATGATGCAGCACATAAGCGAAGCGGTTCGACCTCCCAAAGAGGTCAACTCGGACGTGCCGGATACCCTCGATGCCGTGGCGCTGCGTCTCCTCGCCAAAGAACCCTCCGAGCGTCATCCAGGCGCCGCCGCCCTCGTCGAGGAGCTGGAGAGCCTGGACCTCGCGCCAACGACCACCGGCGCTCGACCGGACGGCAGCCGAACCGGCGCCGAGACCATCGCGGATGGATCCGAAACCATCGGCGCGAGCGTCGTCGGCAACCGCACGATCACCGATACGAAGACCGGCGGGACGGAGACCGGTGGAGGAGCCGGAGGCGAACCGACGGGAGGGTCGGGGGGAGGCCCGGACGACGGAGCGGGACGTTCCGGCGGAAGCGGGCGGGGTGGACAGAGAGAGAAAAGACCGATGCCGTGGGTCGTGGCGGGAGCCGGACTCGCCGTGGTCGCGGCGCTTCTCGTCGTGCCTCTTTTCTTGCTCGGGGGCCAGGGAGACCCTTCCGCCGCGACGGTCCCGAACGTGGTCGACGACCTCCAGAGCGCGGCGGAAGAAGAGTTGCTCGCCGCCGGGTTCCGGGTCGAGGTGGAGAGCGCGGAGAGTCCCGAGGAGGCCGAAGGCAAGGTCGTCTCCCAGGACCCCGTGGGCGGAGAAGAAGCTCAGGCGAACTCGACGGCGACGATCACGATCGGCGAAGGGGTGGCCGGAGAGGATGACGATCAAGGAAACTCGGGATCCGACTTCGAGACGGTGAGCGACGGCATCCTCTCCGTGGAAGTTCCCGAGGAATGGAGCGATCAACTCACCGGCGCGCCCTCCGAGGAGGGCACTAGCTGGACGGCGCACGGGCTGGGTATAATCGAAGCCTCGGTCACCGCCTCTCCCAGCATAGAAGCCTGGACCGACGTCTTCGGCGGCGGGTCGGGGGTGTACGCCGTCGCTTCGCGGGAACTGGCGCAGGAATATACCGACGAGGAGCTCGTGAGCGTGGGCATGAACGACCTGTCCGAAGACTGCGAGCCCGTTGATGAAAAAGACTACGAACGCTCCGGCTACACCGGCCACGTCAAGGAATGGACCAACTGTGGCGGCATCTCGGACGCCGGCGTCTTTACGC
>JBOHBL010000943.1:0-2812 GCA_050698295.1 Rubrobacteraceae bacterium
AGGGAATGCTCTCGACTCTCTGGTATGAACCCATAATCCCGGACAGTACTCAAAGTCAACTTCCGTTCCTCAACGCGTATTTCGCCTCGAATTCTACCGGAGGCAGATATCCGAGGCTGGAGTGCAGTCGCTTCTCGTTGTAGACCTCCTCTATGACCTGTCCTATGTTATCCCCGGCCTCCTCGAAGTCGCGATAGTCCTTCAGATAGACCTCCTCCATTTTCAAAGTTCGGAAGAAACTCTCGGCTTTAGCATTCTCGTAGGGGTTCGCCCTGCTCGCCATGGAGACCCTCGCCCCGGCCTCCTCCAGACGAGCCACATATTCACTACTTGCGTACTGCACGCCCTGATCACTGTGGTGGATGAGTCCCGGATCGGGTTTTCGAGCGGCGAGCGCCATCTCCAGAGCGTCCATCGCCAGAGCCGTGTCTATGAACCGCGAAAGAGACCAACCGACACAGTAGCGGCTGAACTCGTCTATGATCGAGGCCAAATAGCAGAAAGCGGCGGGAAGGCGGATGTAGGTGATGTCCGCCGACCACGCCTGATTGGGGCCGTCCACGACCTCCTCCTCCAGGAGATTCGGGCATCTCCTCATCGAATGCGAGGAGTCGGTGGTGGCCACAAAACGCTTCTTGATTTGGCAAAGCAGCGACTCCTCGCGCATAACGCGCAAAACCCGCTTGCGGCCCACGTTCCATCCTTCTCTTTTGAGAGCCTCGGCGACCCGACGGTAGCCGTAGCCGGGAAACTCCAAAACGATCCGCTCTATGGCGCCCCTCAACTCCACGTCCTTTTTGGCCTTCTCGGTGGCGGAGGGACGCTCGTAGTACCACGAGCGGCTGACGCCCATAAGTTCGCAGAGCCTCTCGATGGAGATCTCGGGATGCTCCCGGCGAGCCTGCTCGATCACGGCGTGCCTCCGGACGACCTCATGCTCTTGAGCGACTTTTTTAGGATCGCATTCTCCAGGGAGAGCTGCCCGCAGAAACGCTCCAGCTCGGCGATCCTCGTCTGAAGGGACTCGTCGCCGGAGGGCTGCTTCTCGGTGAAGGCCGCCTCTCCGCGAGCGTCGTACTCTTTTCTCCACCGTAAGAGAACGCTCTCCGCGAGGTTGTGTTCGCGGCAGAGCTGGGCGGGACGCTTCTCGCCGGTGGCCGCCTGGCGGCAGAGTTGTAGCTTGAACTCTCGGGTGTAGGTTCTTCCTCGTGCCAAGTGCTTCTCCTTCTGTATCTGGATGTAACTCTACATCCAATCTCTGGAGAAGTTACTTTGGGGATTGTCCGGTCGAAGGGGTGCACCCCACTCTCTTCCTCGGTGCGCTCGCCCTCCTGACCGACAAACTCTCGCCCGATTCGAGTGGAGGCTTCGGCGGCGAACGCCTCGATACCGTGTCTTTTCCCTACTCCCTACTCCCCAAGCGAGCGTCAGCGAGCGCCTCCCTACTCCCCGTACTTTTGCTATACTCGTTCCTTGAATAGCCTGGGGTAGGCTTCGCGGAGAGGAGAGGGTATGCAGGTACCTGCGCGGTTCGAGTACGAGGTTGCGACCTCGGTCGAGGAGGCGATTAGTCTCTTGCAACGGCATGGGCCGGAGGCGCATCTCGTCGCCGGGGGACACAGCCTCATCCCGATGATGAAGCTCCGGCTCGCCTCGCCGGAGACGCTCATCGACATCCACAAGCTCGACGACGAACTCCGCTATATCCGCGACGATGGCGGAACGCTTCGCATCGGTGCGCTCGCCCGCCACAAGGACGTCCTCGAATCGGAGTTGATAAAAGAGAAGTATCCGATCCTCGCCGACGCGGAGGCCATGATCGCCGACCCGTTAGTGCGGAACATGGGTACTCTCGGCGGCGCATTGGCGCACGGAGACCCGGCGGAGGACTTGCCGGCGGCGTTCATCGCGCTGGGTTCGGAGATCGTGGCTCGCGGCCCCGACGGGGAGCGAACCATCAACGTGGACGACATGTACATAAGCCCCTTCGAGACGGCCCTCGAACCGGGTGAGATCCTCACGGAGGTCCGGATCTCAAAGGCGCCGGGCGGCAGCGCGTACTTCAAGGTCAAGCGCCGAACCGGCGACTACGCATCCGCGGCGGTGGGCGTCGCCCTGAACGTGAGCGACGGTCGCATAGAAGACGCCCGCGTCGGGATGTGCGGAGTCGGAAACAGGGCGCTCCGGGCGCACGGCGCGGAGGAGGCCCTCCTCGGAGGGCGCCCCGAAACAGAATTGTACCGGCGGGCCGGGGAAGCCGCTGCCGAGGAAACCAACCCCACCGAGGACGCCCGCGGCACCGTGGAATACAAGCGGGACCTCGTGAAGCTCCTCATCGTCCGCGCGTTGGAGAAGGCAGTCGAGAGAGCCGGGAGGACATGATGAGAATCGAGGTAAACGTCAACGGCGAGGCGCGGGAGGCGGACGTCGAGCCGAGGCTCCTTCTCGTCCACTTCATCCGCGACCACCTCGACCTCACCGGCACCCACTGGGGATGCGACACATCCAACTGCGGGGCATGCGCCGTCCATCTCGACGGAGAGCCTGTGAAGTCATGCACCGTCCTCGCCGTCCGCGCCGACGGCCACGAGGTTACGACCATCGAAGGCATATGGAGCGGCACGGATCTCACCGCGATGCAGGAAGGCTTCCATCAGGAGCACGGGTTGCAATGCGGTTTCTGCACGCCGGGCATGATCCTCACCGCCGCCGCGCTCCTCGAAAAGAACCCCAACCCGACGGAAGAGGAGATCCGGGAAGGCATCTCCGGCAACCTCTGCCGCTGCACCGGCTACGAGAACATCGTGAAGTC
>JBOHBL010000944.1:0-6350 GCA_050698295.1 Rubrobacteraceae bacterium
GGGGCGAGGCATCCGCTGTCGAAGCCTCCTCTCGAATTCAGCGAGAGTCCGTCAGGCGGGAAGGCGAAAGTATCGAGAAAGAGAAAGTCGAGAACCTCCCCTACTCCCCACTCCCCACTCCCTACTCCCTGTAGTTATGCCATGAACATTTAACCGGGATTTCGCGTTCGAGAAACAAATCGTCGTCGGTTTCTGGTAACTTTACTTACGGAGATGTCGAGTCCGACCGCGAGTCCGGCTCTTCCAGGTGATCCCTAGCAAAAGAAGGAGGAGGGGTGGTTCGGTTATGCGTGGCCGTGGGGCCGTGACCCAAAGTGTGCAATGACGGGTTTTGATGGGGAAGAAGTATGTCGAGAAGTTGTCGAGGCTCCTCGAAGCTCTTGCTGACCGTGATCTCCGGTCTCGTGGCGGCGATTTCTTTGGCCGTGATCTCCGGCGTGGCGGCTCAGGCGCAGCAGTCTGAGCCGACGGTGTTCATCAACGAGTTCCACTACGACAACGAGGGCGTGGACACGGGCGAGTTCATCGAGGTAGCCGGTCCCGCCGGCACGACCCTCGACGGCTACTCGCTCGTCCTCTACAACGGGAACGACGGCGCGGCATACGACACGAGGCAACTCTCGGGGACGATCCCGGATCAGCAGAACGGCTACGGAACCGTCTCCTTCGACTACCCGTCGAACGGCATCCAAAACGGCGCGCCGGACGGCATCGCCCTCGACGGCCCCGACGGCCTCGCGCAGTTCATGAGCTACGAGGGAGCCTTCACCGCCAGCGGCGGTCCCGCCGACGGCGTGACGAGCGACGATGTCGGCGTCGCGGAGATCGGCAGCGAGCCCGCCGGACAGTCGCTCCAGCTCGAAGGAAACGGGCAGAGTTGCGACGACTTTAGCTGGACCGGTCCGGCGGGTGAATCTCCGGGTGGCGTCAACGCCGGTCAGGACTTCAGCCAGGCGGGGAACGGTGGCTCCTGCGCCACGGGGAGCGCCGATGGATCCGGCGGCGATTCGAACATTACCCCGATACATGAGATCCAGGGCGGCGGCCAGTCCTCGCCGCTCGAAGGTCAGGACGTGACCATCGAGGGCGTCGTCACCGGCTTCGACGACGAGGTCGGGCAGAGCGGGACGAGGACGTTCCCCGGAGACCGCGGCATCTTCGTTCAGGAGGAGATAGAGGACGAAGACGGCGACGACTCGACCTCCGAGGGGCTCTTCGTCGGCTTCGTCGAGGACTTCACCCGGCTCGACATCGGCGACACCGTCCGGGTCAACGGCGAGGTCGCCGAGCAGTTCGATTTCACGATCATCGAAGAGGAATTCGGCGAGGAGCCGGAGACCGTCCCCGACACGGTGGCGAGGACCGTCGAGATCGACGTGGCTCGGTCGGACGCCCAGAGCCCCGACACGCGAGACTACTACGAGTCGCTCGAAGGAATGCTCGTGAGATCGGCGACCTCCGTCGCGAACGTCGGCGGGACGAACAAGTTCGAGGAGCTTTTCCTCACCCCCGGCCCGGAGAAGGATCGCCTGATCCGTCCCGAAGAAGACACCTCCGTCTTCGCCACCGACGCGGACGCGGGCGCCGGCAACCCCTCCAACCCGGGAGATCCTCGCGGACCCAAATCCACCACCGTCGTGGACGCGGACATGCTCGACACGGTGACCGGGCTCGAAGGTCCGCTCGCCTTCAGCTTCGGGAACTACAAGGTTATGGTCCAGGAAGGCAACCTCCCGAGCGTCGTCGGCGACGGAGCGCCCTACCCGTACACCGGCAGACCGCCCGACCGGAACGCCGAGTTTCCGGGCTTGCGCGAGTTCGAAGAAGACCAGATCCGCGTCGCCACCTTCAACGTGCTGAACTTCTTCCCCGAGGAGAAAGTCGAGGCGGGCAACTACGAATCCGAGGACCGGAAGCGGGCCAGGATCGTGGACGCCGTGAACAGCCTTCTGGAGCGCCCGGACGTCATAGGCGTTCAGGAAGTCAACAACAAGGAGATCCTCGACGAGACCGCCGAGGCCCTCGGCGGCTACGAAGCTCACTGGTTCCAGGGCAACGACCGGAGAAACGGCACCGTCGAGGACGGCATCGCCTCCGGGCTTTTGGTCAAGGACACCGTCACCGCCTCGAACGCGCGTTTGATCGGCAAGGACCAGCCCGACACTTCGGGCGTGGGTTGCTCGGACACCGAAGACCGGCTCTTCGACCGTCCGCCGCTCGCCGCGGACATCGAAGCCGAAAACGGCCTCGAGTTCACGGTCTTCGTCAACCACTTCTCATCGAAGGCCGCGCCGAACGCCTGCCGCAACGAGCAGGCGCGTTTCGCGCGGACCCAGGCGCAACAGGTCGTAAACGACGGCACAGAGGCGATCATCCTCGGCGACCTCAATGCCTTCGAGGACGAGCCGGCGCTCGAAATACTTCAGGAGACCGGCGAGTTCGAGAACCTCTGGGAACGCGAAGAACCCGAGCAACGCTACAGCTTCTCATTCCAGGGCCGTTTGCAAACCCTCGACCACGTCCTGATCAGCGCCGGACTCCAGCCCGACTACGACGACTTCCAGTACGCCCACATAAGCGTGGACTACTTCGAGCGCGTACCCCCCGACGGACACGCCCTCACCGACCACGACCCCGCCATCGTCACCCTCGACGACGAAGCCGCGCAAACGCCGGACCCCAACCGCTGCACCATCACGGGCACCCCAGGCAACGACTTCCTCAGAGGAACCCCAGGCCGCGACGTCATCTGCGGCAGAGGAGGAAACGACATCCTCTACGGCCTGGGCGGAAAAGACACCCTCCGCGGCGGCCCCGGAAACGACATCCTCCGGGGCGGCCCCGGCGCGGACAAGCTCATAGGAGGACCCGGCGACGACCAGCTCGAAGGCCAGGGAGGCAGGGACCGGCTAAACGCCCGCGACCGGGTGAGGGGCAACGACATCGCCGACGGCGGATCGGGAAGAGACCGCTGCGTCGCCGACCCGAGGGATATAAAGAGGAGCTGCCCATGAAAAAGCGCCCTGCGTAAGGCGAGCAAACAGCCAAAAACAAAAGCTGACATGCTGAAATGCTGATCTGCTGACCAGCGCGGTTTGCGAGCAAATCGTTTCAGCCTGGTCCCGCTTCGCGCACTTCCGGCTCAACCTGTCCCTCGAACTGCTCGAAGTTCTCGCGGAAGAGGTTGGAGAGCTTGCGCGCTTGCTCGTCGTAGGCGTCCTTGTCGTCCCAGGTCTCCCTGGGATCGAGGATTTCTGTTGGGACGCCTTCTATTTCGGCGGGGACGTTGAGGCCGAAGAAGGGGTCTTTCCTGGTCTCGGTTTTTTCGAGTTCGCCTTCGACGGCGGCGCGGACCATTTGTCTGGTCGCGGCGATGTCCACCCGCTCGCCGACGCCGTACGGACCACCCGACCAGCCGGTGTTTATGAGGTAGCACGGCACGTTGTGGCGCCTGAGATGCTCGGAGAGCATCGTCGCGTACGTCGTGGCCGGGAGGGGGAGGAACGGCGCCCCGAAACACGTCGAGAACGTCGCTTCGACCTCCGACTCCATGTCCGCCTCCGTGCCGGCGAGCTTGGCCGTGTAGCCGGAGAGGAAGTAGTAGGCGGCCTGCTCGGGAGAGAGCGCGCTGACGGGCGGCAACACGCCGAAAGCGTCAGCGGTCAAAAAAAGGACGGCGTTCGGGTGGCCGCCACGTCCGCTCTCGACCGCGCCCTCGATGTACTCCAGCGGGTAAGCCGCCCTCGTATTCTCCGTCACCGCGTCGTCGGTGTAGTCCACGTCGCGGGTTATGCGGTCGAGGACCACGTTTTCGAGGACGCTCCCGAAGCGGATGGCGTCGTATATCTGCGGCTCTTCTTCTTTGCTGAGGTCTATGGTCTTGGCGTAGCAACCGCCCTCGAAGTTGAAGATCCCCTCGTCCGACCAGCCGTGCTCGTCGTCCCCGATGAGGCAACGTTCCGGGTCGGCGGACAATGTCGTCTTCCCCGTTCCGGAGAGCCCGAAAAACAGAGCGACGCCTCCGTCTTCGCCCATATTCGCCGAGCAGTGCATCGGGAAGACGTCGCTTTCGGTCGGCAGCACGAAGTTCAGCACGGAAAAGATGGACTTCTTGATCTCGCCCGCGTACCGGCTCCCGCAGACCAGGACCACCTTCCGCTCGAAGTCCACGCCGACGAAGGTCTCGG
Organism: Rubrobacteraceae bacterium; assembly: GCA_050698295.1. Lineage (GTDB taxonomy): Bacteria > Actinomycetota > Rubrobacteria > Rubrobacterales > Rubrobacteraceae > JACCWD01. The sequence goes on from JBOHBL010000944.1 coordinate 4,188, forward strand.
AGTTGGTGTCGTCCTCCTCCGGGTCCATGAGGAGACCCGGGAGCGAGATGACCGTCCAGTCCGACTCGAAGCCTTCGAATTCTTCTCTCGGGGGGCGGCGGAAGAGCTGCCGGGCGAAGAGCGCCTGCCAGGCGTACTCGGTCACGACCTGGACGTTCAGGCGGTAGCGCGGGTCGGCGCCCGCGTAGGCGTCGACCACCCAGATCTCTTCCAGGTTCTCCAGGTACGAAGCCGCTCCGCGCAGGATCTTCTCGAACTTCTCCGAGGAGAACGGTTGGTTTATCGCCCCCCAATCCACGGCGTCGCGGGTCGCGTCGTTCTCGATGATAAAGCGGTCTTTCGGCGAACGGCCCGTGCGTTTGCCCGTGCGGGCCACCAGCGCGCCGTTGCCCGCGACCATGCCCTCGCGCCGCCTGATGGCGGTCTCCACCAGCCTCGCCGGAGGCAGGTTTTCATGTACCGCGCCCAGGTGAGAGATGCCAAAACTTTCGAGTGTCATCCTTCGAACCGCCAGGTCCATAACTCCCCTTCCACCCGCTCCTAGCGAGGTCTCATCGTCTCAGACATAAGGTCCAAAAAGGATAACATCCCTCAAACTACCCCGCCGGGAAAATACCGGGAGTCGGGACAGGGTTGGAATCTTTCACCGGGATTCTTCTTCATCCCGAGAAGAGCAGCGCGGGCATCCTGGGGGCGTGGGCTTCCCCCCCCGCGATACCTTCGTTCGCTCATGCGGGCAAGATGCCCGCACCCCCAGAGAGGAAAGCCATCTTCCTCGGATCCAGCTACGTCTCGTCGAACCATCCACCCGGAGCGCCACGTCCCCATTTACTCGATCACGACGAGGAGGTCGCCCGGCTCGACGTTCGTCCCGGAGGTGACGGCGAGTTTTCGCACCTTGCCGCCCGACGGAGCCCGGATCGCCGACTCCATCTTCATCGCCTCGATGGTCCCGATCTGGTCCCCTTCGGAGACGCTTTGCTCTTCTTCGACGGAGAGGGTGACGACGCCGCTCATCGGGGCGGGGATGTGCGCGGGGTCGGACGTATCCGCTTTTTCGCGAGCGGGGACGTCGGGCTCGGTTGCCTGATCACGGGCGTCCACAGCCCTTGTCTGGCCGTTGAGGTTGATGAGAAGCGTCCTTATGCCTTTTTCGTCCGGCTCCGTGACCGCTTCGAGTTCGAGGTAGAGTCTGATGCCGGGCTCGAGGTCGATTGCGAGCTCTTCTCCGGCCTCCAGCCCGTAGAAGAACGCCCGCGTCGGCACGACGGAGACGTCGCCGTACTCCTCCTCCGCGGCTTTTTGCTCCTTAGCCGGCCCCGGCAACATGAGCCGGCTGAGGGCGTCGCGCCGCTCCGACCCGGAGAGCGCGTCTCTGTCTTCTTCGGAGAGTTCGGGGATTTCCGGCTCGTCTCCCCGTCCTTCGAGGGCTTTGGAGCGGAACGGTTCGGGCCAACCGCCGGGGGGTTCCCCGAGTTCGCCCCGCAGAAAGCCGATCACGCTGTCGGGCAGGTCGTATTTCTGGGGATTTCGCTCGAATTCATCCGGCTCGATGCCCGCCGAGAGGAGATAGAGCGCGAGGTCCCCGACGACTTTGCTCGTGGGCGTGACCTTGACGATTCGTCCGAGCAGCGCATCGCACCGGGCGTAGAAAACCTCTATCTCCTCGAAGCGTTCGGCGAGGCCCATCGAGACCGCCTGCTGGCGCAGGTTCGAGAGCTGTCCACCCGGTATCTCATGCCGGTAAACCGTTCCGGTCGGAGAGCGCAATCCAGCCTCAAAGGGCGCATACAAGCTCCGCACCGCCTCCCAGTACGGTTCGAGGTCTCCCAGAGCATCGAGCGAGAGTCCCGTTTTTTTATCCGTGTGATCAGTGGCGGCGACGATGGCGGCGAGGCTCGGCTGGCTGGTCATGCCGGAGAGCGGCGCGGCGGCGCCGTATATGGCGTCCACTCCCGCTTCTATCGCCGCCAGATAACTCGCGAGCGGCCCGCCGCCGGTGTCGTGGGTGTGGAAGTGGACCGGAAGCTCGAACTCCCTCCGCAGAGCGGAGATCAGGGCATGCGCCGCCGGAGCGCGGACGAGCCCGGCCATGTCCTTGATGCAGAGGATGTGCGAGCCGGCTTCCACAAGCTGCTCGGCGAGACGAAGATAATAGTCGAG
>JBOHBL010000945.1:0-1669 GCA_050698295.1 Rubrobacteraceae bacterium
GCCCCTTTCCCTTCTGGATTGCCTGCTTCTCGTGCCCCGCGATGCGGGCGTCGCGGCGCTCTTCTGGGCGGGATTCTTCGGGAAGACGACCTCGTGGCGAGGCCGCCGGATCCGAGTCGGGCCGGCCACCGTCATTCTGTCGGAAGGCGCCTCGTTCGTAGACCGGTTCTCGGGCCGGCTGCGCGAGATCGCGCTGTCCCGAGCGCCGCTCTAACTACTAATTCTAATCGCGCGGCTCACCCGCCCCCCTCAGCCTAATGGCCAATTTCAAAATAAAATAAGGTATACTAATAGAAATACCTGAAATGGGATATCCCCTTCGCTCAGGTAGCCCCAAGATGTTGAAGTTTGGCGTTGGAGCCACCGACGAGGTGTCGGTAGGGGACGGGGTCAATGGCCACGGCTTGCTGCGCGAGGCGGTAGAAGAGCTTGCCGCGGCTCTGAGATTTGCGGCGGTTGAAGCGGAACGTAAACTCGTCCAGGTAATAATCGAGGTGTTCCCGACTGACGGCACCTTGGTGGGTTCCCAGGAGCCAGCGCTTGAGCAGGGAGGCAACCCGGTGGACTCTAGGCAGGACCTGGTCTGCCGGCTCATCTATGTGCTTGAGCGTCGTGGCCTCGTGAACGTATCCGAGAGCCGCGATTCGCGCATAGCCTCTCCAGCCGTCGGTGTGGATGACCGATCCAGGCTCGACGCTTGCCTTGATGAAGCACTCAAGGCTGGAGGCGGAAGCGTTGGTGATCCTCTGCATCCGGATCCGGCCGATGCCGTTGCCGTCCTCCTCGGCAGCCACCGCGACAAGGGTTTTCCGCATTGTTCCGCGGCCACGGACGCCGCCTTCCCGCTCCGTTTCGTCTCCGCCAACGTAGGTTTCGTCAATCTCCACTCGTCCAGACAGCCGTTCCCGCCCAGGACGAACCATGGCCCGGCGAAGTTTGTGCAACCACGCCCAGGCTGTCTCGTAGCTTCCAAGACCCAGGGCGCTCTGCAAGCCCAGAGCGCTCACGCCCGTCTTTTGGCTCGTCACCCACCACATCGCCCGGAACCACATCCGAAGGGGCTTGCGCGTTGCCTCGAAGATCGTCCCCGCCGTGATCGAGGTCTGCCGGCGGCAACCCGCGCACTCCATCAGATCGCCACGACCGGTCGGCCAAGCACGAGGTCCCCCGCAGGATGGACATCGAAACCCTTCCGGCCACCGCAGCTGCCGCAAGTAGACTCGGCAGGCCGCCTCCGACGAGAACCGGTCCTCAAACTCCCCCTGATTCCGGGGGTAATTTTCTGGCACAACCAACCTCTACATCTTGTGGTCACCTGAGTCAAGGGGATACCCCATATCGTGTATTATTTGGTTTCATCGTGACTGACCGGACGCCGTTCGCCCCGATCGAGAGCGCCGTCGAGGAGCTCCGCCGGGGGAGGTTCGTCGTCGTCGTGGACGACGAGGACCGGGAGAACGAGGGGGACCTCGTGCTCGCGGCGGAAAAGGTCACGCCGGAGGCGATCAACTTCATGGCGCGAGAGGGCCGTGGTCTGATCTGCCTGGCGCTGACCGAGGAGCGTTGCGACGAGCTCGGGCTTCCCCTCATGGTGGACCAGAACACGTCCAACTTCGGCACGGCCTTCACGGTCTCGATCGAGGCGCGCGGGCGTGTCACAACCGGGATC
>JBOHBL010000946.1:0-1659 GCA_050698295.1 Rubrobacteraceae bacterium
GTGGGCACAGGTCTGGACTGCGAACCGGAAGAACAGGAGCCGTTCGACTGCGAAATAGCCGTGGAAAGCCTCAGTGGAGACCTTTCCGGCCTCATGAAAGTGACGGTCACCGTGGAGTGGGGAGAGTCGAACTCCTACGAAGTCGAGGGCGTCGCGGGCGGAGCCTCGCCGTGAAAGCGTCCGGGCGGCGGTCGTGGAGTGACGAAAGCGGTTTCACGCTGACGGAGGTGCTGGTGACTATCATGATCATGATCATAGTCCTCTTCGCGCTCTATTCCATCTTCGACATGGGTCTCCGCATCTTCGCCTTCGGCAACGACAAGCTGGAAGCCATAGAAAACGCCCGGCTCGGCCTGGAGCGGATGGAGCGTGAGATCCGGGCGGCGCACCCCTACGACAAGACAGCCGGCAACGACGACCGCTTCGCCAGCTACGATACGAACAGCATCTCCTTCTACAACAACCTCGACGACGACCGCGTTATAACCTCCGCCACCGAGCAAATCTCCTACGCATTGAGGACGAGCGACGACCTCAGCGTCGCCTGCCCCACCACCGACAACGGAGAAGTATGCACCCTGGTCAGGGCTGTGGGCGCCGGCGCCTGGCAGCCGGTGATCGAGTACGTCGAGCCTGGCGGCCTGACGTTCGAATACCGCGAGGACGGCGGCGGCTCGGCAAGCACTCAATCCGAGATCGACGTGGTCCGCATGACTCTGAACGTGCAGGTCGATGAGGGCTCTCAGACCCTCACCACCGACATCGTTCTCAGGAATCGCTCTGGAGGCTCGTGATGAAACGCTTACTGAAAAACGAATCGGGCATGTCGATGGCGTTGGCGGTCATCATGATCGCGCTTCTCGGCGTGATGGGAGCGGGCCTTTTGGGCTTCGCGGTGACGGACCTGAACCAGGTAGTGGAGACGAACAGGGGTCAGAAGGCGTTCGAAACGGCGGAAGCCGGCATTCAAGCCGCCAAGCGCCGACTCCTCTCCGGATCCTGCCCCGAGAGCTACGATGGAGCGGAAGCCGGAGTGGCCGACCCGGATAATGCCTGCGCGGACTTCGAGGAGTCCGACTGGTCGTATGCGGCGGTAGCGGGCGAGAACGACCAGCCGGGCAAAGAACTGGAGTTCGAGGGTGACGATATAACGGTGAAGATAAGGTACCTGCCGTTTCCCGGCGAGGAGGGTTGCATCTCTGGAGACACAAGCGACGAAGGTTGCGCTCCGGAGATGCCCGAAGGGGATGACGACCAACGCAGGTTCTTCGAGGTGGAGTCTCTGAGCGAGACCGACTCCGGCGGCGCGCGGCGCAGGATCCAGGCCATATACGGCACCTATGATCTCGGTGTGCCAAAGGCTTACTTCTCACTCACCGACATAGACGTCAACGGCAACTCCTGTATATCGAACGTAAGCCTCTTCTCGCTCGACGACATAGACACGGGCAACAGCGGCGCGGGGTCCGGTTGCCCAGGCGGCGGCAACGTGCTTCAAGGCGAAGACCTTGCTTACGGCGATTGGCAGAACGAATTCAACCCAACGGCTCGAGGTACAACGGAGGCGGGGATTGGGACGCCGGAAAGTATTACAGGAGGCAGCGAGGTAGCCGGCAGAGACTACGATAGCGGGACAGGGTTCGTGCGGGACAATCCGAC
>JBOHBL010000947.1:0-4403 GCA_050698295.1 Rubrobacteraceae bacterium
GGGCCGATCATCGTTGGCGGTGCCGCGCTCGCCGAAGCCCGTCTCGGCGGCGCGGGCTCCCTCGGCGTCCTCTTCTCGGCGTTCGGGGGCGGCTCTCTCGCGGGTCTCGCCCTCTCTTCGCTCGGAATTTCGGGACCGGGACATCGGGGCTGCGTGATGCTCGGCGTGTCGGCGGCGTTCGGGGCGAGCCTCGGTTCGCTCGGGTTCGCGTCGGGGCTCGTTTCGGCTTCGCTCCTCGCCGCGGGAGCCGGGGTCGCCGCGGGGTACCTCGGCGTCGTCATGGTTACGTGGCTGCAAGAACGCGCCGATACGGCGTTCACCGGGCGCGTGATGAGCCTCGTCATGTTCGCCGCCGTCGCTCTCGACCCGGCTTCCTACGCCTTCGCCGGGTTCCTCTCGGCCCTCGGACCAGAAGCGGTGTTCCTCGGCGCCGGGGCTTTGATGATCGTCGCCGTCCTCGTCGGGGCGTCGAGCCGGAAACTGCGGAGATTCTGATGGAAAGAAAGGAAAGCCGTGATCCTGCACGTCATCATCGCCTGTGAGGTCGGGTTCTGGATCTTTCTCGCAGCCGGACTCGCCGCCGTGTATCTCGGATTCTCGGTGGCGTTCGGACACAGCGTCATACGCTGGGCCGATGTCTGCTTCGCGCGCCGTTTCGCCGGAGGCCCACCCCCCGCGCCGAAGCCGAAATACGGGCGTGAGAGGGTCCTTTACGAGTGGCGGGAGTTCGGCAAAGGACTCCTCGCATGGGCCATAAGCTGCGCTCTTCTCGCGGGGGCGATAGTGTTCGTGGGCGATCCGGCGAGCACAGAGGTGTTTCTGGCCTGGATCTTTCGTCTCAGCCCCGTCCTCGCCGTCTGGTTCGTCTTCTGGCCGCTCGGATACACCCTCTTCCCTCCGAAACCGAAGGCAGGTTAAGTCTCTCCAGGTTAAATTTGAGAGAAGATGTCCTGGGGCGCGGGCATCGATGCCCGCATGAGAGCGGGATGTGGCGTTCAGAGCGGGCTCTGGAAGCCCGCGCCCCAGAGAGAACCATTGTTCTTCTCTCGCTCAACGTCAGCTTGGAGATACTTCACCGCGTCGGGGTCGAGTCCGACGAGTCGCTGTAGTCGCCTTTTGCCGTATCATTCGGCATAAGGATGGAGACGCCGAAAAAGCCAGAAGGTCCTCCGGGACGTTTTCGGGAGGTTGGCGACTTCCTGCTCGGACGCGCCGGAGCGTACCTGGAACGGCGCCTTTTTCCGCGCCCGAAGTACGAGACGGTGAGTTGGGAAGAGGCGTTGGGAGACCTCGCGGCGCGCTTCGGAGCGGTGAAGGGCATCCTCGACGAGCCGGCGCTTCTGGAAGTCGAGACGAAGACCAGGGGCTTGCTGGCGGAGATCCGGGCCGACGACCCCTTTTTGCAGCGGTGGGCCGCCGACTCCGTGCTGGCGCGCTGCTGCTACCTCCTCTGCCGCCTGACGAAACCCGAGACCGTGGTGGAGACGGGCGTCGCCTACGGCGTCTCCTCGGCTTTCATCCTCGCCGCGCTGGAAGAGAACGGACGCGGTTCGCTTCACAGCATCGACCTCCCACCGGTACGGCGCGGCTCGCGGCATTCCTGGGGCATAGCGATCCCGGATGTCCTCGAACCCCGGTGGACGCTCCATCGAGGTTCGAGCAAACAAGTCCTGCCGGACCTCTTGCGGAGCAGGGGCGGAGTGGACTTCTTTCTCCACGACAGCCTCCACACCCGCCGCAACATGCTCCGCGAGTTCGACCTGACGTGGCCCGTCCTGCGCTCCGGCGGAATTCTCCTGGCCGACGACGTGGAAAGAAACGACGCATTCGGCGAATTGAAGCGGCGCGACCCTTCCCTCTGGCGAGTGGTCAAAGATAGAGAGGCGAATCCACTGCACGGCAACAAAGCTCCGGTGACCTTCGGAATCGTGGTCAAGTAGGTATCAGGTCTGACGGCGCAAGAACCGCCGCGCCGACCGAGGCTTTTACCTGATACCTGTGACCTTCAATACCCCGGCCTGCCCATCCTCTTGTAGGTTATCCGCTTTCCGGCTTCGACGCCGGGCTGATCAAAGGCGTTCACGCCGTACAACGAACCCGCGACCGCCGTCTGTGTTTCGAGCGCCTGGAAGACGTAGCCGAGGTTTTCTTCGGTCATGGCCCCGAGCTTTATCGTCGCGTTCGGTCTTCCAGCCTCGGTGAGCGCTTTTCTCGTCGCGTCGCACTCGACGCCCAGGAGCTCGGCTATGGAGTGCCCGCCGAGGTACCCGACGCCTTCGAGGTCCGTGTAGGCCGAAGGTATTTCGAGGTCTTTGGGATGGTTTTCTACCTCCACTATCTCCACCACTTTGTCCTGGGGGCCTTCCATGTAGAGCTGGACCTGCGAATGCTGGTCGGTGGTGCCGACCGCGGCGTGGGGCGTGGAGCCTTTGCCGTCTTTTCCGAGCGACTCGGCCCAGAGCTGGACGAACCACGCCGCGAGCCGCTCCAGAGCGTCGGCGTAGGGCATCATCACCCGCACGTTGCGTCCCCTCGCGGTGTCCATCAGGAAGTGCATCGCCGCGCCGACGGCCGCCGGATGCTCCGCGCCTCGCTTCTTCACTTCGTCCACGCATCGCTTCGCTCCGGCGAGAAGGGCGTCGATGTCGAGGCCGGAGACCGCCGCCGGCAAAAGTCCGACCGGGGTGAGGACGGAAAAGCGGCCCCCTACGTCTTTGGGAATGGGAAGGACCTTCAGGTCTTCGCGATCCGCGATTTGCTTCAGAAATCCGTCTTCGGGGTCGGTGGTTGCGACGGTGCGTTCCTGGTAGCCGAAGTCTCCAAGCGCGGTCGCCAGCACGCCCCGGATCACGAGAAAATTCGCCATCGTCTCGGCGGTCGAGCCGCTCTTGGTGACGACGTTGACCCACGTCCCGTCGGGCTCCGCCACGTCGAGGATAGCCGACAGCGTCGTCGGGTCCACGTTCTCGGCGAAGTGCATCCTCGGCCCGGGACGGTCGTTTATGAGGTTGTAGAACGGGTGGTGGAGCGCCTTATGCACGGCCATCGGCCCCAGCGCCGAGCCGCCGATGCCTACGTGGATGAAGTCCGTGGCGCCGGAGTTTCGTATCTCGTCGGCGAGTTTCGCGCTCGCCTCGGCGTACTCGCGCGTCTCCGGCAGCCTCATGAAACCGAGCGAGCCGTCCAGAAGCTGCTTCGATGCGTCTCGCAGGCGCGGCTTTATCTCTGCGATCTCTTTCTCTCCGAGACCGCCTTCCACCTCGATGAGGTTCGTGTAGTCGAAGGTCACGTCGGCCATGAAAAAGCTCCTTCCGTCGTTTCCTCGTTGTCGGGGACAGTTTAGCCGTTCGGCTCCCGGTATAATCGGGGCCATGAACGCAGCCCCGATGCCCGAGGTCATCGAACGTCTCAAAGGCGAGTATCCCGACGCCGACACCGAGCTTGCCTGGTCGAACCCGCTCGAGCTGCTCGTCGCCGTGATCCTCTCCGCCCAATGCACCGACGCGAGGGTGAATCAGGTGACCGAAAATCTCTTCGTGAAGTACCCATCCGCCGAAGCCTACGCGGGCGTTCCGCAAGAAGAACTCGAAGAGGATATTCGGCCAACCGGGTTTTTCAGAAACAAGGCGAAATCCATTCAAGGAATGGCCCGAGCCCTGATCGAGAAACATGGGGGAGAGGTCCCCAGAACCATGTCGGAGCTGGTCGCGCTTCCCGGTGTCGGACGAAAGACGGCGAACGTGATCCTGGGCAACGTCTTCGGCATAAACGAGGGCGTGGTCGTTGACACGCACGTCAAGCGCCTCTCGACGCGGCTCGGCTTCACAGACGAAAAAGACCCCGAAAAGGTCGAGAAAGACCTGATGCCGCTCGTCCCGGAAGAGGACCGTACTCTCTTCGCCCACCTCCTCATCTTCCACGGCAGAAAAATTTGCAAAGCTCGCAAACCCCTCTGCCCGGACTGTCTTCTCAACGACATCTGTCCTTCCTCGACTGTTTGAGGGAGGCTACTTTGATCCGAGCCGGAAGGCTGATAACATATGGTGCAGTTAGCGACGGGAGGAGAGAAGCTGAAATGACTGTTCCCGATCTCAAGAGCTTATCGTCGAGGATGGCTTTCTGCGCGGCTCCCGCGGGAGGCGCTGGCGCGGCGGACGTTTCCGGCTCCGCCGGAGGAGGAACAATTGGAGCCGCCGAGTTGTTCGGGAGCATCACGTTCGCGGAGGCGGTGCCTCTGACGCTGGCGTTCGCGGCGTTCCTGGGCGTCGGGATGTGGATGTTCCGCCGCTGGGGAAGCTCGCCCGCGACACAGGTTTCGCTCGAAGAGCCTGTCGTGGAAGCCGCCGAAGACCGCGAGGAAGAGCGCGACCGGGTAATCGTTTTGTTTCGGCATGACGAAGGGG
>JBOHBL010000948.1:0-1165 GCA_050698295.1 Rubrobacteraceae bacterium
AGCCGATACGGTGCAGCCCGCGGTGGCCGACCCGGACGAACCAAACCTCGGCATCCGGACATAGGGCGCGAAGGCGCTTCGCGGCAGCGAGAGCATTCTCAGCAAGTGCATACTCGCCGGTCTCGACGTCAATGGCAACGACCTTGCCGTGGTTCCCCGCTTCCACCCGAGCGCGCACCTCTCGCTCGTAGATCTCATCGCCGAGCCGGGCGGTCTCTTCGGCAGAATAACGAGGCTGTTGCGAGGACATGATTCTCCTCCTTCGTCGAGGCGCAAAGGGATACACCAACGCCCATTCTACCCGAGCAGCGTTCCGTCAGGCAGGCGGCTTTGCGGTTCAATTTGGATTCCACACCGATCTGAGCCAAAACTCATTGAACGCATCTCCGTCTACTCGCGTCACGACTCTCGTGAGTTTCCCACTCTCGTCAACCCTTTGACGCAGCCACCCGTCCTCGATCCCCGTTTCCAAAGGAACCTCACTGATCTCCACGCCTTCGTTCCAGCCCAAAGCGATCGCGCACGCCAGCGCATCGTGCTGGAAATTGATTATGTCTTCCGGCAACCCTTCGAACGTTCGACCGAACCGCGCCTCCATGTCCTCGTCCCTGGCGAAAGCCTCCGCCTGTCGCGCGATGAGCCGGGTCAGCGGCCCCGAACGTCTCAACGTTTCCAGGTACGCTTTCCTGAGCGAGGTTTCGACGGTCACCGAAAGCGGAACGAGCGTGGGGTTTGAACGCTCGATGACGTATTGCGCCGACCGAACATCGGCCTGGACATTGTAGTCTATGTCGCTGCCCCAGGCCGGAAAGCCTTCTCTGGGAGGGACCATATAACCGCCCATGAGACAAAGTTTCGCGCCGCGCAATATGCCCGGAGACCTCTCTTCCAAAAGAGCGAGGTTCGTGTAAGGTCCGATGGCCGCTATGATCGCATCTTGCTCGACGCTGCATTCGAGCAAATCGAGGGCTTGATTCAGCGAAGTCGGAGCGGGCGGTATCGGTTCCGGCCAATAAACGTCTTCGTCCGGCAATGCCGGCCACTCACGGTAACGACCGAGCGAAGCGTCCGCCCCTGCCGCGACAGGGATTTCTTCGCGCCCGACGAGTTCCAATGCGTACCGTGCGTATCCGGCTCGTTTGCCGCGATGCTCCGCGACCGTGGT
>JBOHBL010000949.1:0-9584 GCA_050698295.1 Rubrobacteraceae bacterium
TTCTCGAAGGCGTCAGGCTCCTCTCCGACACGCAGCGGGTCGCGGTGCGCCTCGACGCGGAGGGGGTCGAGGAGAACGGACATTGCCCCGGAAAGCCCCTTCGCGAATGCGTCGAAGTCGTCGATGAGCGGTACGCCGGGTCCGTCGAGAGGCTGCTCGGTGGGATCTTCGTCGTCGAGGACGCGGAGGCGAACCACCTCGCCAACGGTCACGTCGCCGTCACCCTCGACGGTATTCGTCTCACCCGCACAAGCGTGAGCCGGGCGAACTCGAACGGAAGTTTCGCCAGGGAAGCGAAACTTGCCTCCGGCCTGAAGCTTCTGGATGAACTCGAGTCTGGTCCGGACGGGATGCTCCGGGAACTTCAGAATGGTCTTGCTCACCTTTCCACCAGACTGGGATCCACGAGCGCAACATCACGTTCGCTCGGCTCCATCGCCGGACGAACGCGCCGGCTACACCAGACGCTGGTCCGGGAATCCCGAAGGAAGCTCGCCGCCGCCACGAAGGCCCGCGAAGCCTCGAACCGACGAGCGGACGACCTCTCCCGCCTGAAGCTCGAAGCCGAAGAAAGGAGATCCTCCCTCTCCCGCGAAGAAATGAAGGAAGCGCAGCGCGCACTCTCCTCCGCAGTCGCCGCGAGCGACGCGGCCCAGTCCGCCGTAGAGGAGTCGGATCGCGAAAGGAAGCGGCTGCGGGCCGCGCTCTCCGAAGGCGAAAAGCGCGAAGCCTCCATCTCCTCGCGCCTCGAACGCGCGAGGAGTCTCTCCGAAGAGGAGGAAAGCCGTCTTGTGCAACTTGCCGCAAGGACACGGTTCGTCTCGGAGAGACTATCCGAAGCCTGCGGCGAGCGGAGGAACGCGCTTCGTCTCGCGCGAGCGGAGAAGACCGAGAACTATCGCCGGTCTTCATCGCGTCAGAACGCCCTCGCCCGTGACGCCGCCGAACTCGGAGCGGAGATCGCCGCCGCCCGCGCCCGCGTCGAAAGCCTCGAAGAGACGCTCCGCCGGACAGCCGACTCAGCCTCCGAAGCGTCGGAGGAAATACGCGAGGAATGGAGCGCCACCCTCGAAGACGCCCGCCGCCAGGCCGAAAAACATTCCGAAGACACCGACCACGAACGCCACAAACTCGCTCGCAAACTCAAACGCTTCGGCGACGTGAACCTCCTCTCCCTCTCTCAAGAAACCGAAATGCGCGAGAGATATGAAACGATGTTCTCCCAGAGAAAAGACGCCGAAGAAGCGACCCACGAACTTCAACGCATAATACACTCGATAGATTCGGAGATAGAGTCCCGTTTCTCGGAGACGTTCGGGAAGGTCGAGAAGACGTTTTCGGAGATGGTCCCGAGGATGATGGAGGGAGCGGCGGGGTCTCTGGAGCTTTCGGAGGAAGGGGTGGAGATCGGGCTCCGTCTGGGGCGCAGGGGGTGGCGTTCTTTGACAGTGTTGTCTGGCGGCGAGAGGTCGCTGCTCGCGCTGTCGTTCTTGTTCAGCATATTGCTCAGTCGGGGCGTGTCGGCGAAGACATTTTGCATCCTCGACGAGGCGGAGGCCGCGCTCGACGACGTGAACCTGGCGCGGTTCATATCCGTGGTAGACTCTCAGCGCGCGAACGGTCAGTTCATTTTGGTGACCCACCAGAAGCGCACGATGGCCGCGGCGGACGTCCTTTATGGAGCGATTCAGGACGCCTCCGGAGCCACACTCGTAGTGTCGAAACGTATCCAGGGAGAGTAGCCGAAAGCTATGGGACGCTCATGGCGCAACTTCTTCAAACGGGACAAAGACGAGCCGGAAGAAAAGACCGGTTCCTCTGTCGCGACCGAAGAAGTCGAAGAACAGCGAGAAGAGGTGGCTCGGGACTCAGAAGAAGTCCCCGTCGCAGACGAGCCGGTGCCGGGGGATCAGGGCTCCGAAGCCCCGGAGACCGTGGAAGAACCGGAAGTCTTCGAGGACGTAGAAGAGGACGAGCCCGTCGGAGAGGAACCTTCCGGTAGATGGTTCGGGCGGCTCAGGCAGGGGCTCAAGCGGAGCCGGGAGTCCGTGGTCGGGCAGTTGAACGCGGCGGTCGCGGAGTTCCGGGACGCGGATGACGAGGAGTTCTGGGAGCGGGTGGAGGAAGTGCTTATAGCTTCGGATGTCGGTGTGCCCACGACCGCGAAGCTCGTGGCCCAGCTCGAACAGAAGGCGCTGGAGCGCAACATCACCAGCGGCAGGGAGCTGCGGGAGTTGCTTATCGAAAAGGCCGCGGACATGCTCGAAGGCGCGGTCGAGATAGACCTCTCGAACAGACCGACCGTGCTTCTCATGGTCGGGGTGAACGGCACCGGAAAGACGACGACCATCGGCAAGCTCGCCCGCTATTTGCCGAGCGAAAAGGTGATGTTCGCGGCTGGAGACACTTTCCGGGCGGCGGCCATCGAGCAGCTCCAGAAGTGGGGCGAGCGGACGGACACGCCGGTCATCGCGCGAGAGCGGGGCGCTGACTCCGCGGCGGTCGCCCACGAGGCCGTCGAGATGGCCAGGCGCGAGGGCACCGACGTGCTGCTCATCGACACCGCGGGGAGGCTGCACACGAAGGTCAACCTCATGTCCGAGCTGGACAAGGTGAAGAGGGTCATAGGAAGGCAGCTACCGGACGCGCCTCACGAAGTCCTGCTCACCATCGATGCCACAACCGGGCAGAACGGGCTCCGTCAGGCCAGGATGTTCGACGAGGTGGCGGGCGTCACGGGCGTCGTACTCACCAAGCTCGACGGTACGGCTAAGGGGGGCATTGCGCTCGCGATAGCGAATGAGGTCGGGGTGCCCATCAAGCTCATCTCGGTGGGGGAGAAGGTGGAGGATCTGCACCCGTTCGACGCGCGGGAGTTCGCGGAAGCATTGTTTGGAGATCTGTAATGGCTATGTTCGAGACTTTAGGCGAAAGACTCAATTCCGCGCTCGACGGGGTGCGGGGCAGCGGGAATTTGACCGAGGACCAGGTAAAGAAGGTGACGCGCGAGATCCGGCTCGCCCTTCTGGAGGCGGACGTCAACTACGGCGTCGTCAAGGAGTTCGTCGGCAACGTGCGCGAACGAGCGACCGGGGCGGAGGTTTCCAAAGCTCTCTCTCCGGGGCAGCAGGTCGTCAAGATCGTCAACGAGGAACTGGCGAACCTGATGGGCGGCGCGGCTCACAAGCTCACGTACGCCTCCCGGCCTCCGACGGTGGTGATGCTTGCCGGGCTCAACGGCCACGGGAAGACGACCGCCGCCGGCAAGCTCGCGCTCTTCGTCCGCAAGCAGGGGAAGAACCCGTATCTCGTCGCCTGCGACACGTACCGTCCGGCGGCCATAGATCAGCTACAGCAGATCGGCAAGGAACTCGGCGTCCCGGTCTACACCGAGGGGCTCGACCCGTCGCCGGAGGAGATCGCCGAGCGGGGCATCAAACGGGCCCGCGACGAGGGGTGCGACTTCGTCATCGTGGACACGGCTGGCAGGCAGGTCGTGGACATGGAGATGATGGAGGAGATCAAGCGCGTCAGGTCCGCTTCCAAACCCCATTCCGTCATGCTCGTCCTCGACGTGGTGACGGGCCAGAACGCGGTCGAGGTGGCCCGGGCGTTTCAGGAGTACGCGGACTTCGACGGCATGATCCTCACCAAGCTCGACGGCGACGCGAGGGGCGGGGCCGCGCTCTCCGTGGTCTCGGTCACCGAACGCCCGGTGCGCTTCGCCTCCGAGGGCGAGAAGATGAGCGAGTTCGACTACTTCTATCCGGACAGGATGGCCGGGCGGATCCTCGGCATGGGCGACGTCCTCACGCTCATCGAGAAGGCCGAGTCCGAGGTGGATCGGGACGAGGCCGAGGCCCAGGGCAAAAAGCTCATGAGCGGGAAGTTCACCTTCGAGGACTTCTTGCAGCAGATGCAGATGATCAAGAAGATGGGACCGCTCTCGGGGCTGCTCGGCATGATCCCGGGCTTGGGCAACCAGCTTAAGGACGTGGACATAGACGACCGGCAGCTTGGGCGGGTGGAGGCCATGATCACCTCGATGACCCTCAAGGAGCGCCGGAACCCCAAATTGTTGCAGAACCCGAGCCGGGCGCGTAGGATAGCTCGCGGCAGCGGCGCGACCCAGCAGGACGTCCAGAAGCTCGTCAAGCAGTTCGGCCAGATGCGGAAGATGATGAAGCAGATGGGCAAGGGCGGCGGGATGCCCAGGATGCCGAAGTTCCCCGGCGGAAGTCCGTTCGGAAGAAACTAGCAGACGGAAAGGAAACGAGATGGCGGTAAAAATAAGGTTGGCGAGGCACGGCTCGAAGGCGAACCCGTTCTACAGGATCGTGGTGGCGGACTCGCGCAACCCCAGAGACGGGCGCTTTATCGAGAGGATCGGGACCTACGATCCGCGTCAGGAGCCCTCGGCCATACAGGTCGACAACGAGAAGGCCGCGGCCTGGCTGGGCAAGGGCGCGCAGCCCACGGATCAGGTCCGGAAGCTGCTCAAAATCTCCGGCGCGATCCAGTAGGAGCGTCTCGTGGAACAGCTCGAAGACCTCCTGAGACTCCTCGCC
The DNA here is from genome assembly GCA_050698295.1 of Rubrobacteraceae bacterium. GTDB lineage: Bacteria > Actinomycetota > Rubrobacteria > Rubrobacterales > Rubrobacteraceae > JACCWD01. The sequence goes on from JBOHBL010000949.1 coordinate 4,569, forward strand.
CGCTCGCTGGTGGACGACCCCGACGCCGTCGAAGTCAGTGGCGTGGAAAACGGCTCTCGCGTCGACCTCGAACTCCGCGTCGCCGACGACGACATGGGAAAAGTCATCGGTCGGCAAGGCCGCACGGTGAAGGCCATCCGCACCGTCGTCAAAGCGGCGTCGGTGCGGATGGAGAAGCGGGTGAACGTCTAGGTCGTTGATTAGCGGTTCGCTTCGCGAACCGCGCTCGTCAGCTTGTCAGCATTTCAGCCTGTCAGCTTTTTGCTAATGGCCGATGTGAGTCGAGAACTTTCCGACCCGGTCTTGATCGGGGTCGTCGCCACTCCACACGGCACCCGAGGGACTTTGCGCGTGAAGCCGACGGGTTCCGGTCGGCACCTTCGGAAAGGAGCTTCCCCGCTCGTCGGTGAGGAGCGGCGCGACATTTTGAAAGCGCGACAAACCCCGAAAGGCTTCCTCATAGACTTCGAGGGGATCGAAAGCCGCGAGGAGGCGGACGCTTTGCGCGGAATCGAACTCTTCCTCGACCGCTGTGAACTCGACGAGCCGGAGGAAGGCGGGGTTTACGTCGCGGATCTCATCGGCCTCGAAGCCTTCGACGGGTCGGGCGGGAAGGTCGGAACCGTCGCCGAGACCTTCGAGACCGCGGCCCACGAAATCCTCGTCATAAACACCGGCGACGAAGAACTCTTCGTCCCGTTCACGATGGAACATGTGCCGGAAGTCGGGATCGAAGCCGGAAGAATCACCGTCGCCCCGCCCGAGGAATGAAGATCTCCATGTCAACCAAAAACCAAAAACTCTCCATGCGAAACATAGACGTTTTCTGCGTTTTCCCGGAGGCCGCCGATGCCGCCCTCCGCGTCGGCGTCGTGAGCAAAGCCATCGAAATCGGCGTCGTCGGATATCGGAGCTTCGGCTTTCGCGATTTCATCGCCGAGGGACGCATTGACGACTCGCCGTACGGTGGCGGGGCCGGGATGGTGCTTCGCGTGGACGTCGTCGCCCGCGCTCTCGAAGAAGTGTACGGCGTTCCGGCGCGGGAGGTGAAGAACGAGCGGCGCGTCGTTCTCACGGAGCCGGCGGGGAGAAGGCTTTCGCAAAGATATGTCGAGGAAGTGGTGGAGGGGCGCGACCTCACGATTGTTTGTGGGCGGTACGGCGGGGTGGACGAGCGGGTATGGACGGAGTTGTGTACGGAGGCGGTTTCGCTCGGGGACTTCGTTTTGTCGGGGGGGGAGATCGTCGCCGCCGCGCTCGCGGACGCGGTGTTTCGGCGGATCGAGGGCGTCGTCGGGAACTCGGAGAGTCTCATCGGCGAGTCGTTTTCGGGGGAGGGCGTGATCGGGCCTCCGGTTTATACGCGGCCTCATGAGTGGGATGGCGCGCCGGTTCCCGAGGTGCTTCTCTCCGGCGACCACGCGAGAATTCGGGCGTGGCGAGAAGAGAGGGCGGGATCGAGGGCTTCTCAAAGCGAGTCCCACTGAGTTTCCATCCGGTCGCGGACGTGGTTGCGCGAGGGTTCGTAGTCCCGGCCCTCTTCTTCGCCTCGTCGAGGAAAGTGGAGGTTTCGACATCCGCGAATGCGGAGTTCCCGGCCGTTCGAGGAACGCGGCGGCTTCCCGAAGGCCGGTATGGATAGCTTCGTTGCCGAGCGTCAACCTTTCGTCGCGATATAGTAATTGTTGAGGATGTCGCCTTCGACCTGTTTTACCTCGACTTCTTCGAAGCCGGCGTCGGAGAGCATCTTCTTTGCTTTTTGCTCGCCCCACACCGTTCCGAGGCCCGCGCCGTTTTGCGAGAGCGAGACGGTCATGCAGTGCATCGTGGAGACGGTGTACAAAAACGGTCCCAGCGGGTGTTCGATGTTTTCGTGGAGATGGCTGGAGGCGGCGACATCCACCATGAGGAACGTTCCGCCGGGGCGAAGCGCGTCGTGGATGTTTTCGAGAACCTCCTCCGGGTGGGCGAGGTCGTGGATCACGTCGAAGGCCGTGGCGAGGTCGTAGGCGCCCGGCTCGTCGAGCGCGCGTGCGTCTTTGACCTCGAAGCGGGCGTTGGAAAGCCCTTCCGCCCCGGCGGAGACGACGCCTTCTTCGGAGAGATCATAGCCGGTGAAGCGGCTGTTCGGAAAGGCCCGGGCCATGAGATTCACCGCGATCCCCGCCCCGCAGCCGACGTCGAGGGCGTCGGCTCCGCTTTTCAGGCGCTCGACCATGCCCGGAATCAAGGGCAGCGTGGTTTCGATGAGGGTCGCTCCGTATACTTCGGCGCTGTCCTCGGCCATGAGTTCCTGAAAACGCCCGTACGCCGAGTACGGCACTCCGCCGCCGTTTCGGAAGCTCTCGACGATCCCACCCTCGACGTTCCCGAGCAGCGGAACGAACTGCGCGAGGCCGGCGAGGTTGTTCGGTCCGGACTCGCGGATGACGCACGCGGCGTGCTCCGGCGGAAGGTGGTACGTCTTTTCGGCGGGGTCGTATTCCACGATGCCGCCGACGGTCATCGCGCCGAGCCACTCGCGCACGTACCGCTCGTCGAGGCTCGCCGCGGAGGCGATTTCATCGCTGCTCGAAGGGGCAAGCTCCGCCATCGCATCGAAGAGATTTGTCTGGTGGCCGATGCTCGTCATCAAAGCGAGCATCGCGTCGTTGAGCACGCCGACCATCCTCCCGGCGAATTCCTCCGCTTTCGCTTCGTCGAATTTCTGAAACACCGCTCTCTTTTCTTCGACCGACATTGACTTTCCTCCTTTGTTTTGGGCGGGTTCCTAACCCGCTGGTTGTGTGGATTGCTCCGATGGCGGGGCGTCAAGCCCCGGCTCGCGCCACATCCGCCAGAGAGGCGGGCCTCCTCCCGGAAGCTCGATCTCCTCCACCACCTCGAACCCGTCGCGCCTGTATAGTTCGCGGTTGCGCGGCGTGGTGGCTTCGAGATATGCGGGGAGCCTCTCCCTGTCGCAGCGATCGAGGACCGGCCGCATGAGGGCGCTGCCTATGCCCCTGCCCTGCCACTCGGGTTCGACGCCCACGATGAAAAGATAATAGTGCGGCTCGTGGGGGTGCTTCGCGTCCATGTGGCCGAGCGAGCGCATCACCCTCGGCAGCCTGCGGCCGAAGGCCGCCGCCATGTGCGGGAGCAGCCGGAGGTTGTCCAGAAAGCCGAGATGCCACTTCTCCGGCGGCATCCATAACGCTCCGCCGACGAGTTCCCCGGTCGTATAGGTTTCATCGTGGGGGAGGCAGATCCTCTTCAGGAAGATCTCCTCGAACACGCGCCGCGCGCGCCGCATGCGACTCGATTTATCCGGGAGCCACCACTCCGTAACCGGGTCGTCGCGGAAAGCCTTCGCCAACGATTCGGAGATCCCGGCCACGTCACCGGCCGTCGCTTTGCGCACGGTCGTCCGGCGTTCCGTGTCGTCGGCTATCCTTTGTTTTTCCGCTGTCATTGTCGCTCCTCCGTGATTCGGGTGGGTCGTTGACTCGCCGTTTGTGCGGATTGCCCCGATTGCGGGGTGCCGATCCGCGGTACCGTCATCGGGAGGTCGGGGCGTATTTCTTTTTCCGGCCTCCCGATGTATTTCCGGACTACTCAGGCGCGGGGATGGCGCCTATTTGCTGCATAAGACCCAGAGCGTCGAAGACGGTCCAGTCCTCGGCGATCTTGCCGCCCTCCACGCGGCTGATGGCGAGGCCTGCTATCTCCACCCGGTTGCCCGTGGGGGCGACGCCTTCGAGTTCGCCATCGTGGGTGCCGCGGGCGGTGAAGCGCGTCGCCACCCTGTCCCCATCGGCGAATTGGTCCTCCACCGTGACCTCGAAGTCGGGGAAGGCTTCGCGGTAGATGGCGACGAACCGCCTTGCGCCCTCGACGCCCCGCGTGTCTTCGGGGCTGGTGGGTTCATGGCCGACGTAGCCGGGAGCGTATATCTCCTCGGCGGCGTCGAGGTTCCCCTTGCTGAAGACCTCCTCGACCTCCCGGCGTACGAGAGCCTTGTTTGCTTCCGACATGCTGCTCCTCCTTCCTGTCGCGCGGCGGATTCTCCGCGATCCACCGCTTGTGTGAGGGCAGTCTACGGAGCGGGCAACGCGCCGCCTTCGCCTGTTTTGGCTATTTTTGCGTGATGGGCGATATAGCCAAAGTTGGCTATGGGAGAAGACCGCGGCGCGCGGCGTATGTGGCTGCGGCGGTTCGGGAGGGGAGGCCGAGCTTGGCGAGTATGCTCGAGACGTGGCGGTGGACGGTGTGGCGGCTGAGCACGAGCCGGGCGGCGATCTCCTTGTCGCTCAAACCCCGCGCGACGAGGCAAAGCACCTCCACCTCCCGTCTCGACAAACCCGCCGGGGAGGTTTCCGGCGCTCCTTCCATTTCGCGCAGCAGGGTGATGGCGTCGTCGGCGTTTCCGCTCGCGCCGAGATCCTCGAAGACGGCGAGCGCGGCGCGGGCCTCCGCATCGGCGACTTCGGGGTCGGTTTCGCGCAGGGACCGGGCGAGCATGAGGCGCGCGCGGGCCGCCTCGAAGGTCATCCCGAGCCGGGCGAACTCGCGCAGCGCGGCGTCGAGATGCCGTCTGGCCGCCTCGTCCCCGCGAGCCGTGAGGGCATGGCCTCGAAGACGTTCACCGCGCGCGAAAATGAGGCGGCAGTCGAGGTCTTCGCCGAGGGCGGAGAGCTTTTGGCCTCTTTCGGCGGCGGCCTCGGCTCGTCCCTGGCCGACTTCGGATTCCCCGAGGAGTTCGAGAAGCGAAGAACTCTCCAGGCTTCCCTCGCCGATGACGTCGAGCCTGCGCCGGAGCGTCGCCCCGGCGAGGGCGAACTTGCCTCGTGAAAGCTGGATGCGGGAGCGCGCGGCCACCGCCGCCTCGTGTTCCTCGAAGCCCGTCAAAAGCTCCTCGGCCTCCTCGATATGGCCCTGGAAAAATCTCAGTTCCGCCAGCCTCGCGAGAGCCTCGCCGCGCACTGCGGGCTGCGCGTCCCCGGCGAGGTCGAGCGCCTTTCGCAGCTCCTTCTCGGC
>JBOHBL010000950.1:0-1003 GCA_050698295.1 Rubrobacteraceae bacterium
GTGGACGGTTTTTCCTGATGCAATCAAGCGGTGGACTCGCCGCGCCGGAGACGGTTCGGAAGTATCCGATCCGGCTTCTCGAGTCCGGCCCGGCCGGAGGCGCTCTGGTCGCTTCGTTCCTCGGGGAGGCGACAGGCGAGTCCGACGTGCTCTCGTTCGACATGGGGGGCACGACGGCCAAGGCGTGCCTGGTACAGAACGGGCGCCCGGATCTCTCCGCTGAGATGGAGGCCGCGAGGGTGCATCGCTTCAAGAAAGGGTCGGGGCTTGCGATCAAGTCCCCGGTTGTGGATCTGATGGAGATCGGGGCCGGCGGCGGCTCCATCGCCCGCGCCGACCAGCTCGGGCTGCTCAGGGTAGGCCCGCAGAGCGCCGGAGCGAACCCCGGCCCGGCTTGCTACGGTCAGGGCGGCACGGAGTCCACCGTGACCGATGCTTGCCTCGCGCTTGGATACTTCGACCCTGAGTATTTCCTGGGCGGCGCGATGAAGCTGGATGCCCCGGCCACGGAGCGCGCTCTGGAAGAACTGGGGAACTCTCTCGATATCTCCGCTACCGACGCTGCGTGGGGTATTTACAGCGTCGTCTGCGAGAACATGGCCTCCGCCGCGAGGGTACACATCATCGAGAAAGGTCAGGATCCGCGACGGTACCCCATGATCGCCTTCGGCGGCGCCGGACCGGCGACGGCCACCCGGGTCGCCCGCGCGCTCGGGCTGCCGGAGGTCATCATCCCACCCGTCTCCGGCGTGGCCTCCGCGATGGGATTCCTGGTAACGCCCGTGAGCTTCGAATTCTCCCGGTCGTACCCGGACGAGTTGCGCTCGCTTGCCTGGGATCAGGTCTGGGGGGTCTATCGTGAGATGGAGGAACAAGCGTATGGGATTCTGGGCGCTTCCGGGGTCGAGGCGCGAGAGGTTCGGCTGGAACGCTGGGCCGAGATGCGGCTCTCCGGACAGTTTCACGACATCGAAGTTCCCGTTCCTGGTGGACGGCTCGACGA
>JBOHBL010000951.1:0-4229 GCA_050698295.1 Rubrobacteraceae bacterium
GCCTCTTTCATTATGGAAGCGACCGCGGGAAAGAGCTGGGAGGAATACAGGCGAAACCGTCTGCTGAGGCAAGCCGTGGAAAGAAACTTCGAGATCATCGGCGAAGCAATGCGGCGCCTCACAAGAGAATCTCCCGAAACAGCCAGACGAATCAGCGAACACGAACGCATCATCGCCTTCCGCAACGTGCTCATCCACGGCTACGACCTCGTGGACGACGAACTCGTATGGGACACCATAAAAGAGAAAGTACCCGCACTCTTTGCCGAGGTCGAGGAAATCATCAAGGAAGGCGGTTCGCCGTGAGCGGCCCATGAGCCATGACCTCTCCGAACACTCCCGGCGCATGCGCGATTCGAGGAGCATCTCCGAGATGTCCGAACGTTTCTTGTTTTTCGCGGAGGAGTGCCGATCGGCGGCCCCGATCTATACCAGGCTTTCGGAGTGCGTCGCGAAAGACGAAGAAATGCTGAATCTGACGAACGAAGCCACCTCCGTTCCGCTCACGAATCTCTTGTTCGGAGCCGTCCATTTCCTGCTTTTGGGCGGCGCGGACCACGAGCTGGCGCGTTTCTACCCGAGTCTCTCGGAGAGGCCACAGTCCGGCGATTCTTTTCCGGCGTTCAAGGATTTCTGTCTGAAACATCGGGTGGAAATCTCCCGAATCCTAAAGACGCGGCGGGTGCAAACCAACGAGATCCGGCGCTCGGCGTTGCTGCTTCCGGCGTTCGAGACAGTCGCCCGGAGATCCGGGCTTCCGCTCGCGCTCGTGGAGGTCGGGGCGAGCGCGGGCCTCAATCTCAACTTCGACCTCTATGCCTATGACTACGGCGAAGCCGGAAAGCTCGGCGAGGACTCGCCGCTCGTTCTGGAGTGCGAGCTTCGCGGCAAAGCGCCACCGCTTCCGGCGGCGATGCCGGAGGTCGCCCGTCGGGTTGGGATCGAGCTTTCGCCCGTGGACGTCTCGGACGAGGAAGACGCGCGGTGGCTACTCGCCCTGATCTGGCCGGAGAACTTCCGCGAACGCGCCGAACGCCTGCGAAAAGCCGTCGCCCTGGCAAGGAAACACCCGCCCGACCTCCGCGCCGGCGACGCGCTGGAGATCCTGCCGAACGTTCTGGAGGAACTCCCCGAACGCGCCTCCCCGCTCGTCTTCCACACCTTCACCGTCAACCAGTTCCCGGAAAAAGCGCGAAAACGCTTCCGGGAGATCATGGACGGCCACGCCCGAAAGCATGGAAAGCTCCACGAAGTCTCCATCGGGTGGCGGCCCGGCGACGAGTTCGCGAGCATCTCGCTCACCGAGCACCCCGGCGGAGAGACGAATATGCTCGCTCGTTGCGACGCTCATGGAGAGTGGATCGAGTGGCTGGAATCCGGCGCCTGATTTTCGGGGGCGACGCCGAACACAAAGCCGCAGGCCGCCCTTTCGAGTTCGTGACGTACAATATTTCCAACGATATACGTCGTCGAGACGAGGACGAGAATGGAACAGGAAAAGCTCACGCTTCGGATGGAGAAAAACTTGATCGAGAAGGCGAAGCGACACGCGCGCGAGCGCGACACTTCGGTGTCGAAGATGGTCGCGGTTTTCTTCGAAAGCCTCGGAAGGTCGGGCGATGCGGAGCGAGGGACGGGGCCGATCACGAGCCGGTTGCGTGGATCTCTCAAGCCCACGGACGATAGGCCGCCCGCCGGTGAAGAAGACTATTTGCGCCATCTCGAAGAGAAGCACGGGTGAACGTCCTCTTCGACACGAACGTCGTCCTCGACGCATTGCTCGACCGCGAACCGTGGGCGGAAGACGCGGTTTCCCTCTTCGACCGCGTGGAATCGGGCGACTTGTCCGGTTATCTCGGAGCGACGACGATCACTACAATCCACTACATCGCGAACCGGAACGTGGATAAAGAAGTTGCCCGAAAAAGGATCGGCGACCTCCTCCGGCTCTTCGAGATTTCGTCCGTGAACCGCGCCGTACTCGAAGGCGCTCTTTCCCTCGGTTTCGACGACTTCGAAGACGCCGTCCTCCACGAAGCCGGACGGCTCGCGGGAGCCGCAGCGATCGCGACCCGAAACCCTTCCGACTTCTCGGCGGGGACTTTGCGCGTCTACGACCCCGAAACGCTCCTCGCCGCTCTCGAAGCGGCGAAATAATTCACGGCCCGGTTTCTCCGCCGCACTCCTCGGGGTGGTCGGTGCAGTACGCGGTGACGCCGGGGAAGCGGCGGCGGTTGAGGGCGACCCAGGCGTGAGCGAGCTCCTGAAGAGGGCCGACGAAGGGGAGCGAATAGAGCGCCGTCGGGAGGAGGCTTTTCGTTGCGGCTGCGAGGGCGAGGTTCGCGGCTTCGGCGGCGCTTTCCGTCGGGGGTGATGGTCCACATCGCCTCGCGGCATTGCTCGGCGGTGAGGCCGTGAGATTCGGGGACGCCCGGCTTCTGATAGGGTGCCATCGTCACGCGACGGCTGCGGTCCACCCCCTTGAGGAGGTAGACCAGGCGCGTTCAGAAACCTCAGCCCCCGTCGAAGATGACCGTCACGTGTTCGGGCAACCGTTGCATCTTCAAGGCAAACCTCCTACTCGAACCGGACTTCCTCGAAACCGAGCGTCTCGACGAAAGCGCGGATGGAATCCTCGGCGTTCGAGTTCGCCTGGGCGAGGATGTCGCTCTCCTCGGCGGCGTCCTCTACCTCCGCGACGGCTTCGCGGCGGGCGTCCTCCATGAGGGTGTCGTCGCCCCGGTAGACGAAGATGCCCCGGTCGCGGTCGTAGACGCCGGTTCGCTCCTCGTCGAGGCTCGCGGAGAGTATTTCGGGTTCGGGCAGATCGATGGCGACGGTGTCGCCGTTTACCCGAACGTCTTCCTCTCGAAGCTCTTCGAGGTCCACCCCGGCCTCGACTTCTCCGGTGGCGGTGACGATGACGCTCTCTCCGGTGAGGCCGGAGGTGTCGATTCCCACGGAGTCGGCGAGGCTCTGGATGCGGCCCGGCTCGGCCTCCTCGGTGACGACGACGGAGCCGACCCGGCGAACGGTGGCGAGGTGGTTCAAGTCCTGGATCCCCTCGACGGAGACCGGGGTCGTCGTGGTGGTGTCGGGGCCGGAGATGATCGGGCCGATGACAGGCAACTCCTGACCGTAGCGCGCAAGTCCCACGCCCAGCACAACGGCCAAAGCCAGGGCGGCCAAAACCGTGGCGAGCCTTCCGCTCGCGCGACCGCCCTTCCTCTCTTCCCGAGCGTCTTTGAAATGGTAACCGTCCACGAAAATCTCCTGAGTCATGGAATGGAACATGATGAGTCTACCACCGGCGAACGAACCCGGACGCGACCCCCTGCCTCATGTATCCTGATCCGGGAAAACCGCAAGGAGGAGATGGCATGGAACAGAACGTGATGCGTGGCGCGGAACCTTTCCGCTTCGAGGGAAACGAAACGGGAGTGCTCGTCTCGCACGGCTTCACCGGGACGACGCAGAGCGTGAGACCATTGGGAGAAGCTCTGGCGGCGAAAGGCCTCACCGTGGCCGGACCACGGCTCGAAGGTCACGGGACGAGCATGGAAGACCACGCGAGGAGCACGGCTTCGGATTGGATCCGTGCCATCGAAGAAGACCTTGCGTGGCTCGAAGTCCGCTGCGACAAAGTGTTCTTCGCCGGACTCTCGATGGGCGGGATGTTCTCGCTGTACTTCGCCGCCACGAGACCGGATTTGATCTCCGGCGTCATCCCCATAAACGCCTGCGTCTTCCTCGGCAACCCGGACCTCGCCCGCCTCGTCTTCCTCGACGACGCCCCGGAAACGGTTCCCGGCGTCGGCTCGGACATAATGATGGAGGGAATGGAGGAACTCGTATATCCCGAAGTCCCCGTGCCGCCACTCAAGGAGCTCATGGCGATAATGCGCGTCACGGACGACCTCCTTCCAACGATACGATGCCCGGCCCTCATCCTCCAATCCCTCGAAGACCACGTCGTTCCGCCGGAGAATGGGCCATATATCTTCGACAGGCTCGGGAGCGAGGAGAAAGAGCTCGTGCGTCTCGAAGAGTCGTACCACGTCGCCACATTGGACAATGACGCGCCGTTCATAGCGGAGCGTGCCGTCGAGTTTATTCGCGAACACTGAAGCGGCTGCGTATTATCCCGAACGCTCCCGGACGAACGCCTCGATGCCATCGAGGACGCGCTGCAAACCGAACTCGAAGGCGCGCTCCGGACGGTATGCGTC
>JBOHBL010000952.1:0-2635 GCA_050698295.1 Rubrobacteraceae bacterium
AAGGTGACCGTTATCGCACTTGTACTCGTAGATCGGCATTCAAAGCCCTCCAGGCATCATTACCCTCAACCCGCGGGATTATACAACCCGAGAGGCGTATACCCTAATGAGGTCGCTTTGCTCCCCGGGAGTCGGGAAAGGCATTGATAGGATGAGGCTTCGCCATCGGAGCCTCCCTTCGAGTTTATCGGGAGTCTGTCGGGCGCGATGGCGAGGGTTGTCGCGGGAAGGATAGTCGATAATCCTCCGACTCCCGGTCTTTGGAGCGAAGCGACTACCTGTCGGGGCGCTTGCTCGGGTCGAGTTCCCCGGACTCGAAGGCTTCCTTCATCCTCTCGCGGGCGGAGTGGACGAGCCTCGGGTCGCTCAGGATGTCGTCCACCTGGCTCCTCGTCGCGTTGCGCTTAACGTACTCCTCCTCGACGACCTCCTGAAGGCTCGCGCCTTCGCCGGTCCTGTGGACTATGTACTCCAGCACCTTCTCCTCGCGCTCCGAGCTCTGGTGGCCGCCGAAAATTCTGGCCCAAAACGACTTCTTCTCCTCAGCCATGTTCTCCTCTCCTCTCGTGGAAGTCCTTTCGATCCCTAGTTTATCCGCTCCCGGAGCAATTAGCCGCGACGCTTCGGGGTGACCTGGACATGCGAACTTGGCGCGAGCCGGAAAAAGGACAGGCTTGACGGAAAATACGCATTTCGAGCGATGCGCGATGGTGGAATCGGGTATATGCTACCTGCGTTACGTGGCGGGACGGCTTTCCCGTCTCGTCGAGAAGGGACGGAGGGATGACGCATAATCGACTCGCGGCTCAGGCGCGGCGCCGCCGGAGCCGAGGTCGTCCGGGTCTGGTTGCTTGGCGGCTTTCTGGTATCGGTGGGGACCCGGATCGTCGAGAGGAACGGGTGGCGGAGACGAAAAGCGAGGAGTCTCGTCAAGCTGCTTGCCCTGGCGCGGGGCACAGGCTGCATCGAGAGAGCATCACGAACCTGCTCTGGCCGGGTCTCGACGCGAGGAGCGCGCCCAGCAACCTCCACCGCGAGATCCACTGCGCCCGAAGAGCGTCGAACTCTACGCAGGAGACCTCCTCCCCGAGGACCGCTACGAGACGTGGGCGGAGGAGAGACGCGGGGAGCTGAGGACGACGCATCTCGCGCTCTTCGTCGAGCTTGCGACGCTCCACGAAGAGCGGGAAGAATTTCCTCCGGCCATCTCCGCTCTCCACCGTCTGGTCGAGGCCGAGCCGACCCACGAAGAGGCGAGCCTGCGCTTGATGCGCCTGTACGCTGAGCCCGAAGCCGAAACCAAACACCTGCGCGAGGAGATAGAGGCGGGTCGGTTCCCCGAAGAAAGGCTCCGGCCCGAGACGCGCGCGACGGTGACGGGCCGCTACGTGCCGGGCAGGCACAACCTCCCCAACGCGCGCGCCAGCTTCGTGGGGCGCGAGCGGGAGATGGTCGAGGTGAAGAGGCCTCTCGCGATGACGGGGCTGCTCACCCTCACGGGGACCGGAGGATGCGGCAAGACGCGCCTGGCGCTGGAGGTGGCTTGCGTGGAGCCACGAGCTGCTCTCCGAGGCCGAGCGGGCGCTGTTCGGGCGGCTCTCGGTGTTCGCCGGGGGCTTTTCGCTGGAGGCGGCGGAGGAGGGGGCGTGCTCGGGCGTGGGCGTCGAGCGGGATGACGTCCTCGACCTCCTCTCGCGGCTGGTGGCTTCGCTGGCCGAGGCTTCGTCGGGCGCCGCGGCAGCGCCGCGCTACAGGATGCTGGAGCCGGTCAGGCAGTACGGCCACGAGCGCCTGGAGGAGAGTGGGGAGGTGGAGGACGTTCGGGGGCGGCGCGCGGCGTTTTTCCTCGATCTCGCCGAAGCTGAGGGGACCGCGCCAGATCCCGCGCGTCAAAAAGCTGGAGCGAGAGCGGGACAACCTGCGCGCGGCCACGCGATGGCTGCTCGGGCGGGGAGAGTCGGAGGAGGCTGCGGGGATCGGATGGGCGCTGCGGCTGTTCTGGTGGATGCGCGGCCATTTCACGGAGGGCCGGCGGTGGATGGAGGAGGCGTTGGCGGAGGGGCCCGCCATTCCGGCGCCTCTTCGGGCGAAAGCTTTGTTCGTCGCCGGCGTTATGGCGGAGGGTCAAGCCGACCACCCTTCGGCTGAAACGTTGCTCGAAGAAAGCCTCGCTTTGTTCAGGGAGCTTGAGGACAAGCGGGGAACCTCGTTGGCGCTGGGCAGCCTCGGTCGCTCGGCGGTCGGCCAGGGGCGGCACGAGCGAGGGGTCGCCACTCTACAGGAGGCTGTGGTCCTAAACCGTGAAATAGGAGAGAAGTGGGTCCTCTCCGCGATGTACAGCTTCCTGGCGGGGGCGTGGTTCGGACAGGGCGACCTCGCCCGCGCGAAGCGGCTGGCGGAGCGGGGATTGGCGCTTGCCCGCGAGGTGGGCGACGACGCGCAAGCCCTCTGCATCGCGCTCTATACCCTGGCGATGACGGCGCGCGCCTCAAGCGACCACGAGCGGGCCAGGCGGCTGCTGGCGGAAGGACTCGAGGCATCGGTTGCGATCGCGGACGAGAGCCACATCCTCTACAGCCTTCAGGGGCTGGCGTCCGTCGCCGCGTCGCGGGGCAGCCCGTCGCGCGCCGCACGC
>JBOHBL010000953.1:0-3150 GCA_050698295.1 Rubrobacteraceae bacterium
GCTTTAGCGACCGAAATCGACTCCACGAACCCGACGAAAGCCACGATCACCGCCGACGTAGCAAGCGAACGCATCATCTCGAACTCGAAGACCGGGACGGAGAGAGCGGGGAGCCCCCGCGGCACCTCGCCGACGATCTCCACTCCCCTCTCGTCGAGACCGAGGAAATACACGGCGACCGCGCTCGCCGCGACAACCACGAGCGCGGCGGGGAGTCGGGGAAAGACCTTCGCCATCACCAACATCGCCGCGATGGACGCCGCGCCGAGCGCCACGGTGGGGAGGTTCGCCTCCCCGACATTGCGCCACACCCCGGCCACCGCGCCGATGGTCGAATAGCTTTCGGATGGGACCCCGAGCAGGTTCCCCGCCTGAGTGAGCATGATGACGATGGCCGATGCGAATATGAAACCGCTCAACGCCGGGCGCGAGATGAAGTTCGTGACGAACCCCATCCGCAAAAGTCCGATCACGAGTTGCAAAACCCCGACCATCAACGCGAGGAGCAGAGCGAGGGAAATGTACTCGGAAGTCCCCGGCTCGGCGAGGACCGAAGCCGAGGTGAAGGTCAGGAGCGCCATGAGCGCGGGCGGGCCGACGGGCATGTGCCGCGAGGTCCCGAAGAGAGCGTAAACGATGGCCGGGACCGTGGAGGCGTAGAGGCCGTATCTCGGGGGGAGTCCGGCGAGGAGGGCGTAGGCCATGCCTTGCGGGACGAGTAGGGCCGTGATGATGAGGGCGGAGATCAGGTCTTTCCGCAGGTCGCCCCGCTCGTAGCTCCTCAGCCAGCCGTACGCGGGGACGAATCTCTCGATGCTCATCGTGGATCCAGTATAACCCTGGGGGCGCCCCCAGAGTTCCCTATCCTCCAGTGCTATCCTGAGCGCAGCGAAAAGGAGAGAGCTTTGCGCGAGATCACATCGGAGAAAATCGCCCAAACCGTCCGCGACCTGTGCATCGAGGCGAACACGAAGCTCCCCGAAAGCCACCTCGCCGCCATGCGAAGCGCCCTCGATAGAGAAGAATCTCCCCTCGGACGCGAAGTCCTCGAACGCCTCCTCGAAAACGCCGAGGTCGCGAAGGAACACCGCGTCGCCTTTTGCCAGGACACGGGGTATGCGGTCTTCTTCGTGGAGATGGGCAGCGAAGTGAAGGTGGTGGGCGATGAGCTCGGGGCCGCCATAGACGAGGGTGTCCGACGAGGCTACGAGGAAGGCTATTTGCGGAAGTCGATGGTTCGGAGCCCGGTGGACCGGACGAACACCGGCGACAATACCCCGGCCATCGTGTACTACGAGCCGGTTCCGGGCGACCCGTTCAAACTCACGATGCTCGTCAAAGGGGCGGGCTGCGACAACATGAGCGCGCTCCGGATGCTCACTCCCGCCGAAGGCGTCGAAGCCATGAAGAAATTCGTCGTCGAAACCATAGAGAAGGCCGGCCCGAACGCGAGCCCGCCCGTGACGGTCGGGGTTGGCATCGGCGGTCCGTTCGAGAAAGCGGCGATGCTGGCGAAAAAAGCGTTGACGCGCCCCTCCGGAGAGCCCAACCCCGACCCGGAAATAGCGAAACTGGAGCGCGAGCTTCTCGACGATATCAACGCCACGGGCATCGGCCCGGCGGGCTACGGCGGAAGGGTCACGGCCCTGGCCGTCCACGTCGAGAGCTTCCCGACCCACATCGCCGCCTTCCCCGTCGCCGTCAACCTCGACTGCCACTCCCACCGAACCGCGAAAGCCGAACTGTGAGCGAACCGATACACCTGATTTCGCCGCTCTCTTTCGAGGACATAAAATTCCTGAAAACGGGAGACGTCGTCCTCCTCGGCGGCGTCCTGTACACCGCCCGCGACGCCGCGCACGCCAGAATAAAAGAAGCCATCGAAAACGACTCTCCCCTCCCCTTCGACCCGGAGGGGCAGATCGTCTATTTCACCGGCCCGGCTCCGGCGCGTCCGGGGCACGCTCTCGGTCCCGCGGGCCCCACGACTTCCTCGCGCATGGACCCGTACTCGCCGCTCCTCATAGAGCGCGGTTTGAGGGGAATGGTCGGGAAAGGGGTGAGATCCGAGGCGGTGATCTCCTCGATGCGCGAACACGGCTGCGTGTACTTCGGAGCGGTCGAAGGCACGGCGGCGCTGCTCGCCGACAGGGTGAAGGAGGCCGAAGTCGTCGCCTACGAGGACCTCGGCGCGGAAGCTATTCGACGGCTCGTCGTGGAGGACTTCCCGGTCGTGGTAGTGAACGACCTTCACGGCGGGGACCTGTATCGTCAGGGGCGCGAGAAATGGCGCGAGGCGTGACGATCTTGAAACTTCGGTGGCGTTAGCGAGTAGAATAGGGTGAGACCGAACGAGGCTTCCCCGGTCTCACTGGAGAAGATCATGAACGTCACCGGTTCCCCCTTTCCACGCAACGAAGCCAGTCCGATTGCGGCGCTGGCGAAGGCCGCGCTCGTTGCCTTGCTCGCAACCATACTGCTCGCTGGATGCGCGGCCTCCGGCGTTTCGAGCGATGGAGAGGAGCAAGGCGTGAAGAACGAAGAGCCGAAAGAAGCCGCCCAGACGAACTCGGACGATGGTTCCGTGACGATTCGGGCGGGCGACGCCGAAGTGACGGTCGGGGGCGGCTCGGCGGTCGCGCGCGCCGGGGACGCCGTGGCGGAACCCGGCGTCGAGGGCACGCCCAACACCGGGCAAAACGCCTCCGAAGAAGCCGTCCTCAAACTCGAAGGCGACCCCGGCACGAAGTTCGACCTCGCCTGCGCCGCCGGAGACGAGCGGGAAGAGCTCGCGGGCAAGGTCCCCGAACGCTTCGTCTACGACCTCGCGGGCGCGGGGCTGGCGTGCGATATCCGCAAGAAAGGCCCGGGCAACCTGAAGATCACGCTGACCGCCGGAAACAACCGGACCATCCGCGAGACCAACGCCGAGAACGTCCTCATAAGCCTCGTCTACACAAACGGAAACATAATAGCGTCGCAGTCGTCAGGCTCGTCGGTTTCATCCTCGAATGTTCAGATCCAATCCTCCAACTCTTCCGTCCAGCAATCCTCGAGTTCCCAAAGCGTCTCCGTCATCAACTGAAAACTACAGGGAGTAGGGAGCCACTCGCTGGCGCTCGCTTGGGGAGTGGGGAGTAGGGAAAAGAC
>JBOHBL010000954.1:0-2116 GCA_050698295.1 Rubrobacteraceae bacterium
CCGTCAACCCCTTCGACCTCGACGAACAGGCCGATGCGATCCACGAGGCGCTGACGATGCCCAAAGAAAAACGCCGCGAAAAGGCGCGCTCGTTGCGGCAGACCGTCCTCTCGAACACCATCGAGGACTGGGTGGAGGCGCAGATAGAGGACATCGCCTCATACCGCGGAGGATGAAAGCGAGCGAGGTCGAGACGAACTATCCTGGTTTCGTCCGAAAATCTGTCGGAGGTCCGTCGTCTCGACCGCCGGGTTGTGGGCGAAGATCGATCACGCTTGTTGGAGAGCGCGGGGCCGGGATGATTGACGGCTCCGGTGTGGGGGACTACCATTTCGAGCTGTTTGCGGGTTAGAGGAGGAAGGATACATGGCGCGGATAGCAGGGATAAGTCCGGATCAAACGGAGAAGCGGATCGGGGCCGTACTCGAAGCTCAGGCGAAGAAATGGGGTTCTCCGCTTCTCAATCACCTGATTTACGCCCGCCGCCCGTCTATTTTCAACGGGGCGAGGGCGATGTGGGGCGGGCTGGGTTCTTCGGGACTCGTGGACCCCAAACTCGTCGCCCTCGTAAACCGGAGGGTCGCCGCGCTCAACGGCTGCGCCTTCTGACAGGACATAAACGCTGCCGTGGGCAGCGAGCTGGGACTCGCCGACGAGAAGATCCTCGCGCTCGAAGAATACGCCGCGAGCTCCCTCTACGACGAAAAGGAGCGGGCGGCGCTCGAGTACGCCGACGCCATGACCCTCTCCGAGAGGGACGTGGACGACGAGCTATTCGCGCGCGTACGGAGCCACTTCGACGATGACGCCCTCGTAGAGCTGACCGCCACCATCGCCTGGGAGAACTCCTCAAGCAAATTCAACCGCGCTTTGCGCGTACCCTCTCAAGGTCTGTGGAAGAACGCGGAGAATATCGCCGACAATACGTGACGACGTAGCATGCTACGTCTCTACAGCAACGCCCGAAGCGCCTCGCCGACGCCCTCCACGCCTTCGACGACGATGTCGGCCTCGGAGACGATCTCCGGCGGCCCTTCGTCGCTTTTCACTCCGACTCGGAGTATATCTTCGAGGGTTCCTTCCTCGCGCAGTCTCTCGAGTTCGCGGAAGGCGTCGAGGTCGGTGGTGTCGTCGCCGAGGAACATCGCTTTTTCGGGTCTGTATTCTTCGATGAGGGTCCTCACGGCGGTGCCTTTGTCGGTTTTGATCGGGGGGCGGGCCTCGACGATGCCGCGCCCGACGGTGACGCGGAGGCCGAGCCGCTCGCCGTGTTCCCTGACGAACTCGACGCACTTTTCGCCGACATCAGGCGGGGCGTTTCGGAAGTGGATGGAGGCCGTTATGCCCTTGTCTTCGACGAAGGCTCCGAGCGGGTCGAGGTTTTCGTGGGAGAGCCTCTCCAGCTCTTCGACTTTTTCCAGGTACGGAAGGGCTTTGGGGATGACTTCGACCTCGCC
Organism: Rubrobacteraceae bacterium; assembly: GCA_050698295.1. Taxonomy (GTDB): domain Bacteria; phylum Actinomycetota; class Rubrobacteria; order Rubrobacterales; family Rubrobacteraceae; genus JACCWD01. The sequence goes on from JBOHBL010000954.1 coordinate 1,458, forward strand.
GTCGCGGAGGACCTCGAAGCCGTGGTTGCCGAAGTACGCGAGCGCGTCGAGGCCGACGAGGTCCCTCGCCTCCTCGGTCTTCCTGCCGGTGATCCCGGCGACGAGGAGATATTTCTCGCTCAGGTCGGCGACGAGCCGTTTGAGTTCTTCGGGGACTTTTGCGGCGTCCGGGGTCGGGGCGATTGGGGCGAGGGTGCCGTCTATGTCGGTGAGGATGGCGGCTGTTTGTGGTTCGTTGCTCCAGGCTCGAAGCCTCTTCCATGCTCCTTCGGACACGCGCTTCCTTTCTAACAGACGGGTTTGACGCCTTCTTCGATCAGGTATTCTCTCAGGCTGAGGTCGCTTTCGTGGATCTCCTTCGCGGTCTTCACGCCGACGAAGCGGTATTCCCACGGTTCCCACTGGCGACCCGTTTTTTGTTCATCCCCGTTGGGGTAGGTGATCACGAACCCGTATTTTCGGGCGTTTTTTTCGAGCCACTCGCTCGCGCTCGTCTCCCCGAAGGACGGGAGGAGTTGGTAGCCCACCTCGGCGTTGGTGAAGTCCACGGTGGTGCCGAGCTGGTGCTGGCTCTGGCCGGGCGGCGCGCTCACTATCTCCGCGTCATCTCCGTAAATGCCGGTGAAGTGCGTGAAGTTTTGCTGCTGCTCGAAGTACGA
>JBOHBL010000955.1:0-1038 GCA_050698295.1 Rubrobacteraceae bacterium
TTATGCCTCGGTCGCGCGCCTTGCCGGCGGGGCGCATCGGGCCCTCTCGTTGCGTCATCATATTTACGGAGCGGGGTACTTAGCGTGGGGCTGCCCGAATGAGAAGCGACTGGAAAGAGCCCGGGGAGAAGGTCTGGATCGTCGGACATCGCGGCGCTCCGCGGCGGGCGCGCGAGAATACGGTCGAGAGCCTCGACTGGGCGGAGAGCCTCGGCGCCGACGCGGTGGAGTTCGACTTGCGTCAGACGCGCGACGGAGAGGCCGTTCTCTTCCACGACGAAGAAATCGCGATGGGATCGCAGCGCGTGCCGGTCCGAAGCTTTACGGCGCGCGAGGTCGAGAGGCTCGTCCTCTCCTCCGAGTTCGGCGAGTACCGCATTCCGAAGTTGGAACAGGTCTTCCACCGATACGGGCCCGCCTTGCGGTACGTGATCGAGGTGAAGGTCGCGCCGGGGACGCAGCTCGCTCTGATGGCCCGCCGCGTCGCGCGGCTGGCCGAGGTCTATGGCGTCTCGCGGCGCTGCCTCGTGGCGTCCTTCGACGCGGAGTTCTTGAGGAGGATGCGGGAGGCGGCTCCCGAGATCGCGACGAGCTTCCTCTTCGACCATCCCGTGGCGCTGCCCGAACCGGGAAGGCCGACCCCCCTCTTTCCGCCGGCGGACGCCATCGGCCCGAGAAAGGACTTGGTCACGCCGCAGCTTCTCTCGCACGCGGCCGCGGCCGGGCTCTGCGTCCACACCTGGACCGTGGACGAGACCGACGAAATCCGCCGCCTCCTCGAGGCAGGCATCTCTTCCCTGTCCACCAACGCGCCCGAGGTCGCGATCCGCATTCGGGACGGGAAGGAGACGGCGGAGAAGGGCGTGACGCTGATCGAGGCGGCGGAGCCTCCCGGGTAGTGGCAGGGAATTCGCACATGCCGCTCCGGGATGCGGTTTTTTATCGGTGAGGAGGATATGAATACGATCGCAGCCGGGGCATTTCTGCTTCTCGCGGCGCTCTCGGGAGCGGCGCCGTCCTCCCGTTCCGTGGAGGCGA
>JBOHBL010000956.1:0-13757 GCA_050698295.1 Rubrobacteraceae bacterium
CCTCCGCCTCCCGCGCAGGCGGAGAAGAGAAATGCGAGCGCGACGAGAAGCGTGAGCGGTAGAGCCTTCGGTTTCAAACATTCGCCTTTCTTCGAGGCCGCATGCGGGATTTCCCCGGAACATTCCGTATATACCCGAATACGCCTCGCGCACTCGACCGGATCAGGGCCGCCTCCATTCCCGGACCTTCCGCCGCGCCGCGAAGAACGTCGAGAAGACCTTTGCCGCCGGTCCCGAAAAGAGCTTCTCCCGGTAGTATTCGTCGGCGACTCGCTGGTTCACCTGCGCGAGCGTCGGATAGACGTGGATCGTCGTCGAGAGGATTTGTATCGGGATGTTCTTTTGCATCGCAAGCACGACCTCGTGGATCAAATTCCCGGCGTCGGGACCCGTGATGTGTCCGCCGAGGATCCTCCCTTTCTTCGTCGTGACGATTTTTGCGAGTCCCGCCGTCTCGCCGTCAGCCATCGCCCGATCCACGTCGGCGAATTCTTTTCTGTAAACCCGCACGTCGCTCCCATATTTCTCGCGGGCTTCGTCCTCCGTCATCCCGACACGGGCGACCTCCGGGTCGGTGAAGGTCGTCCAGGGCACGACGCGGTAGTTCGCTCTTGTTTTGATCGGAAACAGAGCGTTCCTCAGCGCGATGCGCCCCTGGTACTCGGCGACGTGGGTGAAGAGGAACTCCCCGGTGATGTCCCCTGCGGCGTAGATATTCGGCGCGGAGGTTCGCATCAACTCGTCGACCGGGATGCCCGTTTTCTCGAGTCTTACCCCGGCGCTTTCCAATGCCAGGCTCTCCACCGTCGGGGCGCGTCCGGCGGCGATGAGGATCTCCTCGGCGCGAAGCTCCATGTTCTCGCCTCGCTCGTTGGTGGCGGAGATGACTTTCTCGCCGTCCTCGAGTCGCGCCTCCTCGGCGGTAAAGCCGCCGTAAAACGAGACGCCGTCGGACTGGAGGCAGTGAAGGATCTCCGCGCGCATCTCCGGGTCTTCCTTTGCCAGCGGCATCTCCACCATGTCCATCATCGCCACGTCGCAGCCGAAGCGGGCGAAGATCTGGGCGAACTCGCACCCTATCGGCCCGGACCCGACGATAGTGAGCGATTTCGGCAGCCGATCCAGTGAAAGCGCTTCGATGTTCGTGAGATATCCGACCTCTTCGAGGCCGGTGATCGGGGGCGCGACGGCATGACTCCCGGTAGCGATGATGGAACTCGCCGCCCGAAGCCGCCCTCCGTCCACCTGAATTTCCTCCGGGGAGACGAAGCTCGCCTCGCTTCCGAGGAACACGTCCACGCCGAGGTTTCTGAAACGGTTCGGGTCGTCGGCCTCTCCGGCCTTTTCGATGACGCCTCGCATCCGGTCCATCACAGCGGGGAAGTCCACCTCCATATCTCCGCTCTTTATCCCGAACTCCTCGGAGGTGTTTATGAGCTTCGCCACCCTCGCGCTCTTCACCAGAGTCTTCGTCGGGACGCAGCCGGTGTGGAGGCAGTCGCCGCCGAGCTTGTCGCGTTCTATGAGGGCGACCTTCGCCCCGAGGGACGCGCCGCCCGCCGCCGACACCAGGCCGGCGGTTCCGCCCCCGATCACGACGAGGTCGTATCGAGAGATCATGTTTCGCCTCCTTGTGTCGTGGATCTCCTTTTCTCCCGGCGCTTGAAGTAACGGGAGAGGATGAGGCTCGCTATGAGGAGCACGGCCGAGGCGGCGAGGACTCGAAGGTCGAGGTCCGCCTCTCCGGAGAGCGCGCCGACCCCGACGGAGGCTCCGAGGAGGACGAAAGAGAGGGTGGCGGGGATCGAGCCGAGCGCGGTGGCGAGGATGAAGGGTAACGGACGTATTTTCAGAAACCCGGCTGCATAGTTCACGAGGTCGTAGGGCAAGTAGATGAAGCGCATGATGAGGACCGACTCGAAGCTGTTCTCGCGCAACCGATTCGTGTACCGGTGAAGCACGCCTTCTCCTTCGAGGACCTCTCCGCCGAAGTACCGTCCGACGAAATACGCGACCATCGCCGAGGCGTTCGAGCCGATGACGGTCAGCACCGTGCCGAGAACGGCCCCGAAGATGAAGCCCGAGGCGATGGTGAGCAGGCTCGCCGGAAAGAGGATGAGCGGGCGCAGAGTGTACACGCCCACGAATATGAGCCACCCCACGGGGTTTTCGGACAGGAGCTCCGCCAGAGACCTGACCGCTCCGAGCGGCGACAGGCCGGCTCGCCAGGTGTAGATCTGGTATCCGCCGAGAAGGAGAAGCCAGAAAGAGAGCGCCCCGATCTTCCGCCCGTGCCTGGCGAAGAAAGAGCGGGAAGGTCTATCTGTCTTTCCGCCCTCCGGCGTCGATTCGTTGTCGAGGCGCATCCATCTCCTCGCTCGGGGTAGCGCGACAAAACCGCATTCTACTACCGGGCGTGTGGGTCAGGGGCTCTCTCTTACGCAAATGCCGATTACCCGACCATCCCGGCGATCCTGGCGCACAACTCCGGAAACCGGATGCCGGCCGTCGAAGCCGCGAGCGGCAACAAACTGTTCGGCGTCATGCCGGGCAACACGTTCGCCTCCAGGCAAAACGGCTCACCGCTCCGAGAGACCCGGAAGTCCACCCGCGAATAGGCGTTCTCCCCAACCTTCAGGCTCTCGTGCGTCATCAGGGCGAGACTTTGGAGCCGCTCCGCCAGGTCGTCCGGGATGGGGGCGGGGCATATTTCCTTCGCCTCTCCCGGCTGGTACTTCGACTCGTAATCGAAGACCTTGCCGGAGGTCTCGATCTCGATGACGGGCAATGCTTCCCCGCCCAAAACTCCGACCGTGAACTCCCGCCCGTCCACGAAGTCCTCGATCAGGACGACTTCACCATACTTCAGCGTCGCCTCGACCACTCCCTCGAACTCTCCCTCCTCCTCCACGAGAGACACCCCGAGCGTCGAACCGCCCTTCGCCGGTTTGACGATCCTGGGGAAGCCGAAGGGGATTTCGAGATCGGAGAGTTCCGATTTCGAGCTTCGGACCTCCCGCCACTCTGGCGTCGGGATGCCGGAGGAGCGCATCACCCTCTTCGCGACGTCCTTGTTGAACGCGAGGGCGCACCCGAGGTAGCTCGCTCCGGTGTGCGGAACCCCCGCCATCTCGAGTGCCGCCTGGAGTCGCCCGTCTTCGCCGAAGCCGCCGTGAAGCGCGAGGAACGCGACCTCCGCCGTCCGGCAGGCTTCGAGCGTCCCCGGCGCGAAGACGTTGCCGCGCAGCTTCTTCTCCATCTCCCTCAGCCCCGACAAACTCGGGGGCTTCCGGGCCACCCCGACCGATGTCTCTTTCACGCTCTCCTTATCGAGAAAAGCGGCTTCCGGGGCGCCGAGTCCGAGGGCCGTATCCACTTCGGCGACGGTGTGGCCGGAGGAGCGAAGCGCCGAGGCGACCGCCGCGCCTGAAGAGAGCGAGACGTCGCGCTCGGTGCTGGTGCCCCCCATGAGTACGGCGATCTTCAAGACGAAACCTCCCGGACGATGCTTTTCTTCCCGGCACGCGAGTATACGGGAAGGGAGGGCCTTTCGCCGCTGTGTACGGTTTCGTGGCATAAGCGTCTCCTCTGGAATCACAGGGTTCGGAGCGGCAGGGAAAACCTGCTACGAAAAACGGGGAGCGTAGTGTAGACCTGTTGCGAGCAAACGCGCGGTTTACATCGCTAAGGTTGCGGGTTCAGGCGAACTCTCTTACCTATAAGGGCGGCGCGACGGTGAAGTGAGCCACGATAGTGCGAAGCCCATGGGTATGAGCGCGACCGGCGCGGCGAACGACGCGGGAGTAAGCTAGTCAAACGTTCACCGGATATGCGGGTTGCCGAGGTAGGGGAACTCCGGCAGCAGGTCGGTGTGCGGCCCGATATGGTCGGTGGGGACCTTGCCGCCCGAGATCATGTCGAGCCGCGCGGATGTCACGTCGTCGGTGAGCGCGCGGCCGTTCGGATATGCGGCGGGCTTGCCGCGGTCGTAGCGCAGGATGTCCGGCAGCACGACGCGCAATGCCTCCTCCGCCTCTTCCCGCGAGTAGCCACCGGTGTGCTGGAGTACCGCGGTCCACGGCTCCCGGTACTTCTCCCAGTCGTCCGCCGGTTCGCCCCTGTTGTACTCGTCCTTGGCGTCTTCTTCGTTGAAGTACGCCGTCAGCGACGGGTGCGCGCCGCGGTCGATGGAGATGAGTTCGCCGTCGCGATGGAGGCTCACCCGAGCCCACACGCCGATCGTGGGATCGGCACCCAACTCGGAGTTCGGCAGCTCGAGTACGATCCCGAATACGTTCGCCTCCGCCATGGTATCCACGCCGGTCCACTGAAAGTCGTTCTGGATGCCTTCCAGATCGGCGAAAAACGGATCGCTGCGCAAACCGGCGAAAAAGCGGTACGTGCTGGATTCGACCACGCGCGGCTCGGAGGCGAAGCTCACAGGGGCATCGGCGATGATCTCCTCGCCGACCGCCTCGTGCGCCTGTTCGCCAGTCGCCCGGTACACGGACACGATCTGCGCGCCGTCCCGCGGCGGCGAGAATACGAAGCTGAAGGCGATGTCGGCCCGATCGTCGCCGTCGGTGTCCACGTTGATTTGGTAGACCGCGTCGGGGTGGAAGGCGTCGGCCTGAGCGCCAAAGTCCGGGTTGGCGTCCATGATCAGGACGCAGCGATCGTCGCCCGGCGCGGCGAACGCGAACACGTCGCTCAGATCGAGGCGCGCGTCGCCCGCGGGTGACTGGAGATTCGGTCCGCTGAGATGGTGCGACATGCTTATCGTCTCCCTCGAAAGCGCCGACACTATACACCGAATTCTACTATAGCACCGTGCTGTGAGCTGCGCAGCTTCTCTCACGCCGCCGTGAGGAAGATCGGCTTCCCCTTCGTGATGACGACGGTGTGTTCGTGATGAGCCGAAAGCGAGCCGTCTTCGGTGCTCGTGGTCCATCCGTCGCTTCCGACGGCCGTCCACGGCGAACCGGCGGATATGATCGGCTCGATGGTCACGGCGAGTCCTTCGGTCAGAGGGGCCTTCAGCCGCCGATCATAGTAGTTCGGAATGGTCGGATATTCGTGGATGCTTCTCCCCGCGCCGTGGCTGGAGAGTTCCGGCATCACGGAGAATCCCCGGCGTTTCACGACGGTTTCGATGGCGTGTCCGATCTTGCTTGCTGGTCGTCCGGCTCTGGCGACTTCGACGGCCCGCCCGAAGGCGAACTCCGCGCAGACTTTGAGCGCCGACGCTTCTTCGGACGCTTCCGGTGCGATCACCGTCTCGGCGGCGTCCGCGATGTACCCGTCGAGTTCCGCCGTCACGTCGATCTTGACGAGATCCCCGGATTCGATGACGCGCTCTCCCGGAACTCCGTGTACCGCTTCGTCGTTGACGCTTATGCAGTTCACGCCGGGGAAGCCGTAGGCCATGCGCGGAGCGGAACGAGCCCCGTGCCGCTCGAACACTTCCGCGCCGATGCGGTCCAGTTCCAGCGTCGTCATACCCGGCTCCAGAGCGTCGCGCATCTCTTCGAGCGCGAGCCGGACGACCGCGCCGACTCTCTGCAAACCTTCCAGGTCCTTCCCGGACTCGACGGTCAAAACTTCCTCCTTCGCCACCGATTCGACCTCACAGTATAAAATGTGTACAGAAGGAGGCTCACGGAGCTTTGGATTGGGAAGTAATTTTCTGGGTTGTGCTTGCCGCTCTTGCCTTCGCGGGCGAGATCCTCACCGTTTCGTTTTTCCTGCTCTTTTTCGCCCTCGGCGCGGCCGTCGGGCTCGTGCTGGCTTTTCTGGGGTTCGAGATGTGGGTTCAAATTTCCGGTTTCGTCATCGCTTCTCTTCTCAGCATGGCGATATTGCGACCGGCGCTTTTGAACCGGCTCGCGCTCGGGAGCGGCGAGGAGTACCGGAGCGCCTACGACATCACGGGCAAGAGCGCGGTCGTGACGCAGACGATAGAGCCGGGGTCGAGCGGGATGGTCAAGGTCGGCGGGGGCGAGTTCTGGACGGCGAGGTCGTTGTATCCGGATCGACGCATAGAGACGGGCGCGAGAGTTCGAGTCCTCGACACCGACGGCCTCACCGCGTTCGTGGAGGCGATGGAAGTCGAAGGAGGAGGTAAATCGTGACCGGTCTGATAGTACTCGCGGTCGTTGCCGCGGTCGTGTTCCTGGCGGCGGCGAGGAGCGTGAGGGTGATCCCCCAGAGCAGAGTCGGCATCATCCAGCGCTTCGGACGCTACCATCGCACCGCCCAGAGCGGGCTGACTTTCGTCGTCCCGGTCATGGACCGGATGCTCCCGAAGACCGACCTTCGCGAGCAGGTGGTCTCCTTCCAGCCGCAGGCCGTCATCACCAACGACAACGTCGGCATTCAGATATCGACCGTCGTCTATTACAGGATCGTGGACGCCAGGGCCGCCGAGTACGAGGTCGCGAGCCTCACGGTCGCGCTGGAGCAGATCACCCAGACGACCCTGCGGAACGTCATCGGGAACCTCACGCTGGACGAGACGCTCACCTCCCGCGATGAGATCAACGCGAAGCTCCGCACCGTCCTCGACGAGGTGACGGAAGGGTGGGGAGTCCGCATCACCCGCGTCGAGCTAAAGGAAATTATTCCGCCTCGCGATATCCAGCAGGCGATGGAGAAGCAGATGCAGGCCGAGCGCACCCGCCGGGCTTCGATCCTCACCGCCGAGGGCGACAAGCGGGCTGCGATCCTCACCGCTGAAGGCCAGAAAGAGTCGTCGATCCTGAAGGCCGAAGGGGATCAACGCTCTCAAGTCCTCCGCGCCGAGGGCGAAGCCGAAGCGTACCGCCAGGTCCAGCAAGCCCAGATCGCGATGGCCGGAGCCCTCTTCGAACGCCTCGGAGAAAGCGAACTCTCGCCCGAAGCCCTCCGTTACCTCTACCTCCGCACCCTCCCCGAGATGGCGAAAGGCGAGGCGAACAAGCTCTTCGTTATTCCTTCGGAATTGCAGGACCTCGCCGGAGCCGTCGGCGCATTGGCGGGCGGAGCGAGCATGGCGAGCGAGAAGAGCGAGGACAATTCGAGGGAGCGGAAGCAGCTTCGGGATCGGGATGACATCGCCCGTCGAGAACTCGGGCGTTGAGCGGATCGCCCTCGGCGACCCGCGCTAGTCAGCTTCTTGGGCGGACTGCCTGGCTTCGATGAGAAGGCCGATCAGGGTTCCGAGTACCGTCGCATGCTCGGCGACGGTGAACGCCTTTCCGTATCGTTCCTTTTCCCGATACGACACCGGACTCTCGAATTTCCGCTGCGAGATGGGCCAGAGGATCGGACGGGCATCCTTGCCGTGGGTGAGGAAGTCCGCGACGACGTGTCCGGCCCAGCCGAGGAGGAAGGCGGAGATCTTTCGGCGTAGGATGCGCTCGATGAGCATCGCGGTCGCCGCGACGGGCGCGGAGTGGAGCGCGGCGTCGGGCGCTTTGAAAAGGGTTCTGCCGCAAACCTGTTCGTCGAAGTCTTTTCGCGAGAAGCCTTTCCTCTTTGTCCACAGCCACGCCGCTCCGAGGACGGCGGGCGTGTCGGGGAGGGTGGCTCCGAGCGCGGCGAGAGCGGCTTTTCGCGAAGCGTCGCTCTTCGCCAGCCGAATCACTTCATAAGTCAGCAGGGCGTGGGAGTACGTACGCACGGGTAGAAGTTATCATGTGAGCGACCAACTTGAGGAGGCGGCATGAAGGTCCTTATAAGCGGAGCGACGGGGATGGTCGGGACGGCTCTCTCGGAGGAGTTGAGGGATGCCGGGCATGAGATCACGACCCTCAGCCGCTCGAAGCCTTCTTCGTCCGATACCGCGCGGTGGGACCCTTCGAGAAGGAGCATGGACTCGTCCCGCCTCGAAGGCCACGACGCCGTAGTGCATCTCGCCGGAGAGAGCATCGCCGGCTCGAACCCCGTTACCGAACGCTGGACGCCCCAAAAGAAGAACCGCATCATGGAGAGCCGCAGGCAGGGCACGGCGTTTCTGGCCGAAACTCTGGCGAAACTCTCCGACAAGCCGAAGGTGCTGGTGAGCGCGTCTGCGGTCGGGTATTACGGAGACCGGGGCAACGAGCTTTTGCGGGAGGACAGCGGCCCCGGATCCGGTTTCCTCGCCGAGGTCTGCAAGGTCTGGGAGGCTTCGGCGGATGCGGCGAGGGAAGCGGGGATACGGGTCGTCCACCCGCGCATCGGGATCGTGCTTTCCACAAAGGGCGGCGCGCTCGGGACGACGCTCCCCATCTTCAAGCTCGGAGGGGGAGGGAAGATCGGAAGCGGCAACCAGTTTTGGAGCTGGGTCGCCCTCGACGACCTCGTCGGGGCGATCCGGCACGCCATAGAGAACGACGCCGTGGAAGGTCCTGTCAATGTCGGCTCCCCGAACCCGATGACCAACGCCGAGTATACGAAAGTCCTCGGCGACGTCCTCGGACGCCCGACGCTCTTCCCGCTCCCGGCTCCGGCCGCTCGACTAATGCTCGGCGAAGTCGCCGACGCTTTGCTTCTCGCGAGCGCCCGCATGGAGCCGGCGAAGCTCGAAGAGACGGACTACCAGTTCCGCCACCCCGAGCTTGCCGGCGCGCTCCGCCACATCCTCGGGAGATGACTCTGGACGACGAGAAATACATGCGCCGCGCCATAGCCGCCGCCAAAAACAACCCGGATTCTCCTTTTGGGGCGGTCATCGTGGATCGAGAATCGGGCGAAATCGTCGCCGAAGCCTTCAACGAGGGACGCAGAAATCCGGTGAGACATGGCGAGACCGCCGCCATATACGATCTCGCCGAGAGAGACCCGGGCGTGGACTGGGGCAAGCTCACGCTGTACACGACCGCCGATCCATGTCCGATGTGCGCCGGGGCCATTTTGTGGGTGGGCATTCCTCGCGTCGTCATCGGGACTTCGGCGGAGACGCTCGGGCGGCTCGGGATGCTCCGGACGGAGATCCCGATTCAAGAGGTCGTGGAACGCTCCTCCTTCCCGAACCCGGAGATAACCCGCGGTGTCCTCGAAGCCGAATGCGACGCTCTTTACGAGGCGGCCGTCGGCGATGGGTGAGTCTCCACCGTACGCCGTCTTCACGCTCGCCGAAAGGCCGGACCTCGGGGAGAAAGTCCGCTCCCTCGACCCGAAAACCTTGCCCGAGTTCATGTCGCACGGCGCGGTCAACGAGCGGTGCTGGTCCGGGGTGTGCTCGGAGTTTCCGGCGTTCCAGATCGCCGTTTGCGAAGGCGACGAGGTCGTGGCAGCGGGCAACACCATCCCTCTTTCGCGGGACGCGGAGAACCTCCCCGACACGGGCTGGGACGCGGCGCTTGAAGGGGGTTTCCGAGACCTCGAAGAAGGCCGTCCTCCCACCGTCCTCTCCGCGCTCCTCGCCATCGTCGGCGAAGGCCATCAAAGACGCGGTTTGAGCGGCATGGTTCTCGAAGCGATGCGGAGCGTGGCCGCGAGACACGGCCTCGACGCCCTCGTCGCTCCCGTACGATCGACCATGAAGAGCCTTTACCCGCTCACGCCGATGGAAAGGTACGTAAAGTGGAGGCGCGACTCCGACGGCCTCCTCTTCGACCCGTGGATGCGCGTCCACGAACGTCTCGGCGCGAAGGTCGCGCGGGTCGCGCCGGAGTCGATGAGGATCACCGGCTCAATCTCCGATTGGGAAAGATGGGCGAAGATGCGCTTTCCCGAGAGCGGCGAGTACGTCGTGGAGGGAGCTTTGGTTCCCGTTTCGATGGATGTCGAGCGAGACATCGGAACGTACGTCGAGCCGAACGTGTGGATGATCCACCGGTTTTAATCGAGTATCTCCGCCCGAAACCCGGTCTCCCGGAGTAATCCCCGCGCCTTCTCCGCGTCTCCGGCATCGAGGGTCAAAACCAACGCCGCTCTTTCGGTATTCGAATGCCTCACGTACAGGTCGAGGATGTTTATCGAGTTCGAGCCCATGAGCGTCGTGACCTCGGAGAAGACGCCGGGACGGTTCTCGACGGGGATGGCGAGGTCCGCGTTCTCCCCGCCGCGCTCGATGAGGATGCCGCCGAGAGCATCGTACGCCTCCCTCGCGTCGTCGAAGCGGCGCGCCATGCTCGGCTTGTCCTGAATTTCGCTCCCGAGTTGCGCCATCGCCCCGGCAAAAGCTCCGAGAGCTTCTCCGAGCGCGGGCGCGTTCTCCGCGAGGATGTCCGACCACAGTTCCGGGTTCGACGCTCCGACTCGCGTGAGATCCCGGAAAGACGGCCCGGCGAACGACAACGCCTCCGGCGAGATGTCCGAGGCGACTTTCAAAAGCGCGGCGGCCATGAGGTGGGGGAGGTGGGAGACGGCGGCCATCAGCAGGTCGTGCTTCTCGGGCTCGACGGCGGTCGGCATAGCGCCGAAGCTCCGCACGAAGGACGAGACCTCGCGGTACGCCTCCGGGTCGGTGTTGTCGGTGGGGGTGAGGAAGTAGCGGGCGCCGCGGAAGAGGTCGGCCCTCGCGTTGGCGACGCCCGAGAGCTGGCTGCCGGCCATCGGATGCCCGCCGACGAAACGGAGGTTTCGGGACTCCGCTTCGTTGACGATGGCCGTTTTCGTGCTCGCCACGTCGGTGATGAGGGCGTTCGTGGGGGCGAGTTCGACCAGGATCTCTTTTATCTTCGAGATGGGGGCGGCGAGGACGATGAGGTCCGCGCCCCGTACCTCTTTCATGGTGGACGCCCGGTCTATCGCGCCGAGCGAAGCCGCCTCTTCGAGGACTCCCGCCTCGTCCACCCCGACGACCTCCCAGCCGGACTCCTTCGCGGCGAGCCCGACGGAGCCCCCGATGAGACCCACTCCGACGATCCCGAGAGAGCGGCTCACCGCTCCTCTTCCTTCGAGAAAAAGGCCCGTCCGCCGAACCATCCGACCTCGACCGCCGCCGTCGCGCCCACGAGCAAACCGACCGCGAGGGCCGTGATCTTCCCCCCTCCGAGAACGAGCATCGCGGAGACGACGGCGACGGTGCCGCTCACGAACAAGAGCGCCGTGAAGACGCGGACCTTGCTTTTCGGAGGCGCCATCCTCTCACAGAGCCCCGATCACCCGGTCGTTCTCCGACGTATTTCCGACGGTCACCCGGCTCCATCCAGGATAGCCGAGTGCTTCGCCTTCGCGCGCGAGGACGCCGGACTTCTCGAAATCGGCGGCGGCGAACCGGACCATGATGAAGTTCCCCTGCGAGGGGATGAAGTCGAGGTTCGCTTTTGCGAAGGCGTTTTCGAGGCGGCTCCGTTCACGGATCACGAACCGCGCGCGTTCCATCACCTTCTCCTTCGCGAGCATGGAGGCGGTGGCCGCCACCTGCGCCGCGAGGTTGACCGAGACCGGGGAGCGCACCCTCTCGGCATAGTCGGCGATTTTGTTCGAGGCGACGCCGTAGCCGACGCGAAGCCCCGCCAGCCCGTGCGCCTTCGAGAACGTCCGGGCCATGACGACGTTCTCGCTTTCGAGGGCGAGGGCGTGGGAGTTTTCGTAGTCCGGGTCGGAGATAAACTCGACGTACGCTTCGTCCACGATGAGGACGACGCTTTTCGGAAGCTCTTCGGCGAACTCGCGGACACGGGCGAGGGAGTGGCACGCGCCGCTCGGGTTGTTCGGGTTGCAAAGAATGACGGCCCGCGTCTCGTCCGTTACGTTTTGGAGCATCGCTTCGAGGTCGAATTCCTCGTCTTTCGTGAGGGGAACTTCGCGGGCTTTCATTCCCAGTACGGCGCATATCGTGGGGAACATGCTGAAAGAAGGCCATCCGTAAACGACGCCGCCGGGGGGAAGAAGTTGAAGCACGTTGAAGATGACCTCGCTGGAGCCGTTGCCGACGAGGACGTTCGAGGTTTCGCTTCCGGGATTGGCGTCCGCCACGGCCTGGCGGAGCCTACTCACGTGGCTGTCCGGGTAGCGGTTGGCCCGGGGGAGCGCTTCAGAGAGCGCCGCCTCGGCTTCGGGGAGCGGGCCGAAGGCCAGTTCGTTGGAGGTCAGCTTCGCGTAGCCGACCTCGTCGGTCCCCTCGGCCGCCATCCGCCACGACTTCGGCGGGACGTACGGCCTGAGCGGTTCAAGCTCCTCTCTGAACAAGTCGCTCCCTTCGGTCGCTTGGTTTCAGGCATCAGGTTTCAGGTCTGTTCTTGACTATCGTCCGCGCGTAAAGATATTCCTCTTTGCTACGCCTTGCAATAGGGTGACTCGATGGGGAGGAGCGACCCTGAGATGCTGACCGGCTTCAAACGCTGAAGGCCGATGTCTCCCTCTGTTACAATCCAAAACATGGTTGATGCGGAGATTCAGAGTCGGGTTCGGGAGCTTCGGGAGCGAGTTGATGAGGTGGACGAGGGTTTGATCCGCGCTCTCAACGAGCGGGCGAGGATCGTTCAGGAGCTTGTGGCGCTCAAGGGGGAGGCCGGGGTCGCGCTCTTCGACCCGAGGCGGGAGGAGGAGATCCTGCGCCGCGTGACGGAGCTGAACGAGGGGCCGATATACGACTCGTCCATGCGCGACATCTTCGAGATCATCCTGCACCGCATCCGGGACCTCGAGATTCAACGAGGCGAGTTCCGCTAGAGAAAGCGGCTTTCGATGGACGTCTCCACGAGCGTCAAAACGAACGTCAGGACGGCGAACGGCATGATAAAACCCGGGACTTTCCGGGTCATAGCCGGTCCCTGCACCGTCGAGAGCCACGAGCAGTTTTACGCGGGCGCCTCAGCGGTCAGGGAGGCCGGCTTCGAATATATCCGCGGCGGCGCGTTCAAGCCGAGGACTTCGCCGTATTCGTTTCAGGGACTTGGGGAAGAGGGACTGAGGATCATGTCCGAAATCTCCTCGGAGTTTGGGTTGAAGGTCGTGACCGAGGTTATGGACCCGTATGACATCGAGCTCGTGATGGAGCACGCCCAGATCATCCAGATCGGGGCGAGGAACATGCAGAACTTCTCGCTGTTGAAGCGCATCGGCTCCGCCATCGCCGGCACCGAACACGGCGCGATCCTGAAACGCGGTCTGGCCGCCACCGTGGACGAATGGCTTCTCGCCGCCGAATACATAACTTCGGAGGGCGGGGACAACGTGGTTTTGTGCGAGCGCGGCATCCGCACCTTCGAGACGAGCACGCGGTTCACGCTCGATTTGTCGGCGGTGATCGTCGCGAAGAGGCTGACGGATTTGCCGGTTATAGTGGACCCGTCCCACGCCGCCGGACGCCGGGACCTCGTGATCCCGCTCTCCAAAGCGAGCGTCGCCGCCGAGGCGGACGGGCTTCTCGTCGAGTCGCATCACGAACCGGAGAATGCGCTGTGCGATGGAGAGCAGGCGCTTCCGGTCGAGGCGTTGGCGGGGCTCAAGGACGCGCTCTCGCCGTTCGCGAGCGCGATGGGACGGGAGGTCGCATAGTTTCTCGTCGAAGGGTTTTGGGATGAAGCGCATAGGCGGCAGGTTCGCGCTGGAGCGGGGGATCGCCGTCGGCGGCGTGGCGACGGTCTATCTCGGGCGCGACGAGGTGCTGGACCGTCCCGTGGCGGTGAAGATCCTCCACGCCGGCTTTGAGGGTTCGGAGCTCGCGGAGCGCTTCGAGCGCGAGGGCAGCATGGCGGCGAAGCTCTCCGATCCCAACATCGTTCAGGTCTACGACGCGGGCAAGGACGCCACCGACGAACATGAAGTCTCCTACATCGTCATGGAGTACGTCTCCGGCGGAGATTTGAAGGAGATGATGGAGAAAGAGGGGCCGCTCTCCG